>JAUNON010000092.1 GCA_030537145.1 Lachnospiraceae bacterium
GCGGTTTATTTGAAAATCCTGTTCTTGCTGAAATCGCAGAAAAATATCAGAAAACGACTGCACAAGTCATCTTACGGTGGCACATTCAACGCAACACCGTTGTAATTCCGAAATCCACGCATAAGGAACGCATGATAGAAAATTTACAGGTTTTTGATTTTGTATTATCGGAAAACGACATGAGTACGATTGCTGCGTTGGATAAAGGACAAAGCTCTTTCTTTTCCCATCAAGACCCTGAAAGGGTTGAATGGTTTGTAAAAATGGTTGAGGAAAGAAAAGGGAAATAAATATAGACAGCGAACAAATAGCCAACCCAGCCGAGCCAGCGGGCGGTCAAGATGAACGGGCTGCGCCCGCCGCCCCATCCGGTTTTGCGGCTCAGAGGTCAAAGAGCAGTAGCATTCCATAAAATGCTGCCGCTCTTTTTTGATGCTTCCCGTCCATGTACCAAGACTGGGGCTTTCCATCATTGAGGAAGAACTGGAAAGCTACGATCAGCTTTTACGGGAACGTCGGGATCTGCGGAAAGGGTGGTATATTGAACGCCGTGATGAGGCAAAACTGCTCACAGGTCTGGGAGAGATCCGGTATCACAAAACCTATTTCTATAACAGAAAAACAGGAGAATACTGTTATCTTCTGGATCAGCTTATGGGACTGGAAAAGCATGCAAGGATTTCAGAAGATGCAGAGGCAAGGATGCTGGAAGAGGCGGTGGAGAGCAGCTACCGGAAAGGCGGAATCAATGCCAGTATTGGAGAACAGGAAGTCAGTAAAGAAACGGTGATGAAGAAGTTACATGCACTGGAATTCCCGAAGTTGAAGCCTTTGGATGAAAAGCGAAAGGTAAGCCGTCTGTACATAGATGCAGATGAGGATCATGTTTCTCTGCAGTATCTTGAGAAAAAAGGCGATATTAAGAAACCGCGTGTAAATACAGTGATGCCTAAGCTGGTCTATGTGTACGAAGATGTGGATTTTGATGGGAGCAGGCATGAGCTGAAGGAGTGCCATTTTTTTGGTGGGGATTATGCCGGGACTGAGGGAACAAAAGAACTGTGGCAGGAAGTGTTTGAATTCATAGAAAACAGTTATGCGGAAGATGTCCTGGAAAGAATATATGTCAATGGGGATGGGGCAGAATGGATAAGAACCGGTGCTAAGATGCATGCAAAGGCGCATTTTGTCCTTGACCGTTTCCACATGCATAAATATATCCTATCAGCAACCAGCCATCTGAAGGATTCCGCCCAGGATGCCAGGAGTGAAATATACAGGGCGATCAGGGGGAAACAGAAACAGGCAGCAGAGGCCGCATTTGATAAGATTTTAAAAGTGACAGAGAGTGAAGCAAAAACAAAGGCGGTGGAGTCGGCAAAGAATTATATCCTTGGCAACTGGCCAGGGATCATGGAAGCCGTAAAAGCAAAGGATGAAAAACTACAGTGCAGTGCGGAAGGACATGTGAGCCATATCTATGCAGACCGCATGAGCTCCAGACCACTAGGCTGGAGCAGAACGGGTGCGGACAAAATGTCACGGCTTCGCATATACCGGCAGAATAAAGGGAACATGTTGGAGTTAGTGCGTTATCAGAAACAGGAGCTACCGTTGGCTGCAGGAGCAGAAGAGGTTATATATTCTGCAACGCAGATGCTGTCTGCAGAAAGCAGGAACCGGGCAAAGCTGGGAGAACTGGCAGATGTTCCGGTGTACAGTATTCCGTACCCACATATAAAAAAGATAGCAGCATTAAAAAACCACATATGGGGATTGTAAGAAAACAGAAAATCGGATATAGTAAAGACAGTTATCAAATCTAAAACAGGTCACAGGTGTATTCTGCCTATTACTTTCCGACAATAAGTTTACCCCATCTGAGAAAAATGAATACTTGACTTTTTATAGAATTATGTTAAGATAATTCTAGACCGTAGGGAGGCATGGGTAGTGCCTGAATCCAAATATTCCATTGGCGGGATTAAGAATGGTATATCCATTCTTTTTTTTTACCATGAAAGGGGAGAAGTAATGCCAAACAGGGAAGTACCGATTAATTTGGAAGAACAGATAGATGTGATGAAGAAATATGTGGTGTTCCGGCAAAGAAAAAGAATGAGAAATTTTCTGCAATATGCGGGTTACTTTAGAGTGAGCAGATATGGAAAATATTTGCTTTCTTACTCAGGCGTCATGGGGAATAAACCGGAGCAGGAGCTTTTGTTTCAATTGTATGAGTTTGACGTTAAATTGAGAAATCTTTTGGTTTTATATTGCAATAAAGCAGAAGTGCGATTTAAGAGTGCAGTGTCAAATGCTGTTTCCTTAAAGACGCAGAATGCAGTTTTTTACTTGGATCAGCAATATTATACTCCTTCTAAAAGTGAGAAAGACGCAAAGAAACGAAAACGGAATGAAAAATATTTTCAAATATTTTTAGATGATATTTTGGATAAAGAAAATGCATTAAGGAAAGATGTAGTAAAACATCCTGAACTGAAAGAATACCGAAGAGGTGGGAGCAGGCAGAATAACAGTCTGCCGGTGTGGGCAGCTTTTTCCTATTTTGAGTTTGGGACAATAACGATGTTGTATTCTTATTTGCGGGGGGATTTAAGAAAAACGGTTTTAAATTATGCTTTTTCAAAGGGAAAATATAAGAAAGAAGCAACAAAGCAAATGGATACCTGGTTGGATGCCATAAGAAATCTTAGAAATTATTGTGCACATAATTCGATGGTAAGCGGTATGACGTCATCGGTTGTCATTCGGGATCTGAATGATTCGCCTGATGTTTTGCCAAAAGATACAGATTTGTTTTCCAGATTATATGCATTGAAAAAGATTTTACCCAAGAAAGATTCAGAACAGATGAAAAAGGAATTGAAAAAGTTGATTCAGAGGACAAAAATTGACATTTATCAGTTAAACATTCTCCCTGCGAACTGGGAAGAATTAATAGATCGTATTAAAGAATTTTAAGGGCAAAGATGCATATGATAATAGAGACCGTAGGAAGGCGAGGGTAATGCCTGAATCCAAATATTCCATTAACGGGGGCAGGTGAGCCAAGTGCTTGTCTGCCTTATTTTTATCTCATAGGAAAGACCTTGCTGCTTTAAAGTACGAAAGTGTGTGACTTTCCTATGAGATAAAAGCCCTTCGGGCGTTGATGCGCACGGATGCATAAGGGAATTGATTGCTGTGCAATCTGCATCCGGCGCCCAAAATGCCTTCTCCCCTCAAGATTGAGGGGCAGGAGAGTTGAGATGCCGAAGGCATTTTTTTATTGCGCATTGTACTGATAAGGATGTGGGATTTGATTTGGGAAAGGAAGTATAATGAGTCAATCCAGATGCGAAGGCTGTCATGTAGAAAAATTTTACTTGTATTTTACATCGATAGGGTAGAGGAGTTTACAATGTACCTGTTAGAATATGAGACAACAAATAAAAGTATTTAATAAATAAATGGAGAAGAGGAAAGGTATGACAGTAATTTATAATCCAATGTTAAATAACACGTTGGAAAAAATGTACGGTATACACACTATTGCATACGGTACAAGCCGTGTATTTCATGAGTTTGCGGGCACCCTGCCCGAAATCTTGGATGAACCCACATCAGCGCTGGATCCCATCTCCACATCCAAGATCGAGGATCTGGCAGCCGAGCTGAAAAAGGATTATACCATTATTATGGTAACGCACAATATGCAGCAGGCGGTGCGTATTTCGGACAGAACCGTTTTTTTCCTGCTGGGAGAAGTGGTGGAGACCGGAGATACGGAAGAGCTGTTCTCCATGCCCAGAGATAAACGGACCGAGGATTATATTACAGGAAGGTTTGGTTAATATGCGGAATCGATTTGACGAACAGTTGGCCCAACTGAACAAGGAAATCATTACCATGGGCACTTTAATTGAACAGGCAATCGAAACGGCAGTGGATGCGCTGATTCATCAGGATGTGGAAAAGGCCAGAAGCGCCATGGAAAGCGACGATGAGATCGATCATCAGGAAAAAATCATTGAAAATCTCTGTCTGCGCCTGCTTTTGCAGCAGCAGCCGGTGGCCCGGGATCTGCGGGTGATTTCGGCCGCTTTGAAAATGATTACGGACATGGAGCGAATTGGGGATCATGCAGTAGATATTTCAGAGCTGGCCATCCTCATGGCAAACCATCCCTACATCAAAAAGCCCGAGCACATTGATCAGATGGCAAGGGAAACCATCCTCATGCTGATTCAGAGCCTGGAGGCTTATGTAAATAAAAATCTGAAGCAGGCCAGGGATGTGATCGCCCATGATGACATTGTGGATGCTTTATTTGTACAGGTAAAGACGGAGTTGATCGGGCTGATCCATGAGAATCCGGACAATGGCGAACAGGCATCCGATCTGCTGATGGCGGCCAAGTACTTTGAGCGTATCGGCGACCATGCTACCAACATTGCGGAATGGGTCATTTTTTCAATTACCGGAAAGCATAAAGAGGATGCATAACGTATAAAAATAATAGATAACCGACTCCCTTGTGCAAAGCGAAGCGAACCATGGGGCACGGAAGGTCCGAGGGGACACAGGCCCGGAGGGCCTCCGGGAAGGAAGAAAAATGAGTATCATGAGAAAAATATACCGGCTTTGCGCACGGCTGCAGGGAAGGCTTCCCGGTAAAACTGCAGGTATTTTCCTTGTATTAAATATTCTGTTCTGGTGCGGTCTGTCCCTTCTGCTGTCTGCGGCCGGGGTGCTTTTGTTTGGGGGAACGCTGAAGGGCAGTGAGATGACCCTATTCTGCATTGTAGGCTATACCGGTTTTTTTATAGGTTTTTTGGGCGGGGCGCTGTATCTGGGAAAATATGAATAAAAGAAGCCGCCGCAAAATCGAAAAGCAAAAGGCTCTGTATCCAGGGTGTTTGTATCACTGAGACAAATGTCCGAAACATGGCGGATGAAGTCCGACATGGACGGACAGATGTCAGGAAGTGCTCACAAACACCGGATACAGAACCTTTGCAGATTCGATTTTGCGGCGGCTTCTTCTCTTTATCTTATAGGCAAGACCTTGATTTTCCGGCCGGGCTACCGTTGAAACTTCAGGAAAAATATGGTATGTTAGAAAAAATGCAGCCGCAGGCGGCTGCGATCTGCATGGAAAGAGCACGAGAGGAGAGCTGGAGATGATACAGCAGGTGGAAGAGACACTGGAATGGGTATTGGAAAATATCGCAAGCATTGCAATCATTTTGTTTGAGTTTATCGGGGTGGCAATCATTATCTGGAGCGGCGTCACCGGTTTTTTGAAGTGGCTGAAGCACGCGGGAGATACCGGTGTGTATCTGGCCCGGGGACTGGCCATGGGGCTGGAGTTTAAGATGGGAAGCGAGATCCTGCGTACCGTAATCGTGCGGGAGTGGAAGGAAATTGCCATTGTGGCGGGCATTATCGCCCTGCGGGCGTCATTGACCTTCCTGCTGCATTGGGAAATAAAGGAAGAGGGCAAAATCGGACAGAAGGAAGAGTAGGGAAGGCACCGCTGCAAATTGGATTTTGCGGCGGTCCCTTTAACAGATAAAAAGCGGAGGAGTTAAGAATATGCCGGTATTTGATTTCAGCAGCGCTCCGGCTGACAAAAATAATGCGGAGTGCACATATACCATTTTTCATTCGAATGAAGGGGAGGCTTCGCCAAAGAAGCCGATTCTGGTGCTGGATAACAGCCAGAGGGAGTGGAAGCATCATTCCTGCGGTGTTTTTACCAATCCCATGAAGCGGACAGCCTTTGAATTTAAGGAAGAAGGCGGAGGCAGCGTAAGCGCCGATATCCTGCGGCTGGACGCCCGGTTTACAGGACTGCTGAAGTGGCTGGGGGAAAATCATATCAATGTGCGTCTGTCCGGTGAAAATCAGGAAAAGGGTTATGCCGTTTACCGGATACGGGAAATTGCCTTCGGAGGAGGAACCAAGCTTTCGGCGGAGGATGGCTTTTTGCAGTTTATGATTGATCGGCTGCTGGCCAGCAGTGCGCCCTCGGAGGAGCAGGAGGATGAGGAGCAGGAGGAGACGGGAGACAGCATGAAGCTTACCAGCCTTCAGAGCATCACGGATTTTATGACCTGCGCCGGAAGGACGATGCCGGATAATATCCGGCTCTGGGCCAGAAGAAATCTGGCGGTGGCCCGCTCTCATGAGGTTTCGCCGGAGGAAAGGCGTCATGCCCAGCGGGCGCTTTCCATTATGATGAACATACAGTGGAAAAATAATTACTTTGAATCCATCGATCCGCAGGAGGCCCGCCGTATTCTGGACGAAGAGCTGTACGGAATGAACCGGGTAAAGCAGCGAATCATTGAGACGATTATCCAGATTAACCGTACCCACACCCTTCCGGCCTACGGCCTGCTGCTGGTGGGGCCTGCCGGAACCGGAAAATCCCAGATTGCTTATGCGGTGGCCCGCATCCTGAAGCTGCCCTGGACGACTCTGGATATGAGCTCCATCAATGATCCGGAGCAGTTGACCGGAAGCTCCCGTGTTTATGCCAATGCAAAGCCGGGCATTATCATGGAAGCCTTCTCCATGGCAGGAGAATCGAATCTGGTATTTATTATCAATGAGCTGGACAAGGCAGCATCCGGAAAAGGAAATGGGAATCCTGCTGATGTGCTCCTGACGCTGCTGGATAATCTGGGTTTTACGGACAATTACATGGAATGCATGGTTCCTACGGTGGGCGTATATCCCATCGCTACGGCCAATGACAAGAGCCAGATCAGCGCACCTCTCATGTCCCGTTTTGCGGTAATCGATATTCCGGACTATACGGAGGAAGAAAAGAAAATTATCTTCTCGAAATTTGCCCTGCCTAAGGTGCTGCGGCGGATGGGACTGTATGAATCGGAGTGCCGGGTGACTGATGACGGCCTGAATGCGATTGTGGAAAAATATGCGGACACCACCGGTATCCGTGATCTGGAGCAGGCGGCGGAGCATATCGCTGCCAATGCCCTCTATCAAATCGAAGTAGATCATGTGCCGGAGGTGATTTTTGACAGAGAGACGGTTCGGCGTGTGCTGGAGTAGCTCTTTGACTGCTGCGCAATCTGCATCCGGTGCAAAAAATGCCTTCTCCCCTGAGGGGAGAAGGCATTCTTTTATGCAAAGAATTTTTGCTGTAATGAAATTATAATTCAGGACCTGCAGCAACCAGTGCTTTACCTGCTTCATTTCCTTCGTATTTTGCAAAGTTCTTAATGAATCTGCCGGCCAGATCCTTTGCCTTTGTCTCCCATTCGGAAGCGTCTGCGTAAGTATCGCGCGGATCCAGGATACCAGTGTCTACGCCCGGAAGCTCTGTGGGTACTTCGAAGTTGAAGTACGGGATCTTCTTGGTGGGTGCCTTCAGGATATCGCCGTTCAGGATCGCATCAATGATGCCGCGGGTATCTTTGATGGTGATACGTTTTCCGGTGCCGTTCCATCCGGTATTTACCAGATATGCCTTAGCGCCGTTTGCTTCCATCTTCTTAACCAGCTCTTCGCCGTATTTTGTCGGATGCAGCTCCAGGAAAGCCTGTCCGAAGCAAGCGGAGAAGGTCGGGGTCGGTTCGGTAATACCACGCTCTGTACCAGCCAGCTTAGCTGTGAAGCCGGACAGGAAGTAGTACTGAGTCTGCTCCGGAGTCAGGATGGATACCGGCGGAAGTACGCCGAAAGCATCTGCGGACAGGAAGATTACATTCTTTGCTGCCGGAGCGGAAGAAACCGGGCGAACGATATTCTGAATATGGTTGATCGGGTAGGATACACGGGTATTCTCGGTTACGCTCTTATCAGCGAAATCAATCTTGCCGTCTGCGTCCAGAGTTACGTTCTCCAGAAGAGCGTCGCGTTTGATTGCATTGTAGATGTCCGGCTCAGACTCTTTGTCCAGGTTGATAACCTTTGCATAGCAGCCGCCCTCGAAGTTAAATACGCCGTTGTCGTCCCAGCCGTGCTCGTCATCACCGATCAAAAGACGCTTCGGGTCGGTGGACAGTGTGGTCTTACCGGTTCCGGACAGAC
>JAUNON010000030.1:0-17161 GCA_030537145.1 Lachnospiraceae bacterium
AACTTAAAATGAGCCTGCGAATCGTTACTGGAACGAGGTACGAGTGAACAGTAACGAACTGTTACAATTCGAACAAATATTCTAAACATTCGTTTGCATTTTGCAAAGGGCTATGCTATACTGATTTTGATTATTGGTATTCTTTGCGACTTTTGGATTGGGAGGATATACAGAATGGCAAACGGTAAGATTACAGCAAAACAGGAAGAAATCCTTGAATACATAAAAAGCGAGATTCTGAACAGGGGCTTCCCGCCTGCGGTGCGTGAGATCTGCGAGGCGGTGCATTTAAAGTCTACCTCTTCCGTTCACGCGCATCTGGAGAGTCTTGAGCGGAATGGCTATATTCGCCGGGATCCCACGAAACCCAGGGCCATTGAGATTTTGGATGACAGTTTTCAATTGGTACGCCGGGAAATGGTGAATGTGCCTATGGTGGGAACCGTTGCGGCAGGACAGCCTATTCTGGCCGCTGAAAATATCGAAAGCTATTTCCCTGTTCCGGCAGAATATATGCCGAATGAGCAGAGCTTCATGCTCCGGGTAAAAGGAGAAAGCATGATTAATGCCGGGATCCTAAATGGAGACCATGTGCTGGTCAGACAGCAGCACACAGCAAACAACGGCGACATCGTGGTGGCGCTTATCGATGATTCGGCTACCGTAAAGACCTTTTATAAAGAAAAGGGCCATATCCGGCTTCAGCCGGAGAACGATTCCATGGCCCCCATTATCGTAGAGGGGGACGTACAGATACTGGGAAAGGTTTTTGGCGTATTCCGTATCTATCAGTAATAGATAAGAAAGCCGCACACTTTAAAGCAGCAAGTCTTTTTTTCATCTCATAGGAAAGACCTTGCTGCTTTAAAGTGCGAAAGTGTGCGACTTTCCTATGAGATAAAAGCCCTGCGGGCAAACGATGCGCAGCTACGCGCGCGGAACAAAAGCTGTGCTGTCGAAATATTGGAACGCGGGAGTGTGCGAAGCGCACTTTTGTTCTACGATCGATGAAGTCCTACTGAAACCGCTTGGACAGGCCTACCAGCAATTCCCTTGGCATCAGGATATGATAACCGCCGGGATTCAGCATATAACCCTTGGCATCCTTCACAAGAAGCTTAGCCAGCTCAGAATAGGGAACTGCGATTGCTTTCAGCGCTGCTTTCCCCTTTGCAAATTTCTGAAACTCCAGTGGGTCCGTGAAGATCGGCTGAAGGATTTCACCCTCCTTATTCTTCAGGATCGGAAGCTTGTACTTTCTGCTCTTCAGCTTTTCATCATCACTTTCCGGTCCCTCGTTCAATTCGATTCCAATAATATATCTGCTCTTCACCATGTTGGCGGCCAGCTCCTCCTCCAGGTCCTTCAGATTTTCCTTTTCTTCATTGGGAACCGGACGGGATGCTTCCTGCATAAAATACATTCCGGTCAACTGCAGCTCCGGATTTGTGATCGGACGCTCCTGCGGCTTCATCTTAGAATAATCCGGACGTTTCACAAGCTCTTCCAGCTCAATGGTGGTGGTAGCCCCTTCATCCACAAAAACCAGCTCATTTATACCCATCGTAAAAAGCGAGGAGAAAAAGCGCAGGAATTGATCATTTTTATACTGGATTCCCCGCAGCAGAATCTTTTTTTCAGTATATTTTTTCGCAAATTCCTGAAGAAGCGCCTCCGTCTCAAAAATCCATACCTGATCATTAAAAGTCTCCGGGTCGCATACGACCAGCGGCATTCCGGTAAATCCGCAGTAAGCCACCAGCATCGTCTCTCTTTTCTGTATTTTCTTAATTAAAAAACTTTTATCTACTGTCATTTTTGCTCTCCTTCTTCCAGTTCTTCCAGTGAAATAGCTTCCCCGTCTCTCCAGATACGCTCCAGATCATAGAAAAGCCTGTTTTCCCGATCAAATACGTGTACAATGATATCACCATAATCAATTAAAATCCAGTTTGCCGTCTGATATCCTTCCATCTGTCTGGAATGATATCCTGCCTTATGCAGTATCTCCTGCACATTATCCGCCATAGCCTGTACCTGATTGCGGTTCGTACCGGAGGCGATCAAAAAATAATCTGCCAAAACACTGACCTTTTCAATGTTGATCATGCGGATATCCTCTGCTTTTTTCTCCTCCAGCGCCCGATAGGCCAGCAGCGCCATTTCCTTCGCCTGTTTTTCTGCCATAAATTTTTCTCCTTCTATTGTTCTATGTCCGCTTTTTTCCTGTAATACTGACAGGCAGCCCGGGTCATTTCATCCACTTCTCCAGAACCGGCCTCCAAATAATGAAGCGTGTCCCGCAGAGTCATATAAACGGCCCGATGCAGGTCAAGAAAAGCCATCTGCCGGATCTCTGCCAGATTTTCCGCCTTCCAGCGCATTGGCTCGATATAATCAGCCAAAAATACGATCTCCTCCAAAAGAGTCATATCCGGCTTTCCAGTGGTATGCCAGATGATTGCCTGCAGGATTTCCTCATCCTGGATTCCGTATTTTTCTTTTGCAAGATACGCTCCCAGCTTCGAATGGAGTAAAAACGGCGCATTACTTTCAACTCGGGTAATCGGAATATTATATTTTTCACACAGCTTCCGCTTTTTGTCATTGGGAATGCACTTTGCACAATCGTGCAGCAGACCGGCCACCTGAGCCTTTTCCAGATCAGCGCCGTAACGCATTGCCAATGCGGCGCTGGTATACATAACTCCCAGCGTATGACGGTAACGGTCCGCATCCAGCTCCTTTCTCAGCTTTTTCTGTATCTTTGCAAGGTTATATTGCTTCATACCTGTCACTCCTGATAAATCCTGTGTTCTTTTATATAGAAAACCACATTCTCCGGTATATAGTACCGGCAGCTTCTTCCCTCTGCCACCCAGGAACGAAGGGTATGCGAGGAAATATCAATATTCAGGCTCTCCAGCTTCCGGATATCTGCCTGATACTTTCTTCGGAGAAAACAGATTTTTTCGTCCAGCTTATCCTGCGGCATATGATCCCGAACTGCAGCTACCAGAATGCAGAGACGGCAAATCTCCTCCGGGTCCTTCCAGGTTTCAAAATTCAGAAGGGAATCCGCACCCATAATGAAATAATATTCCGTATCCGGATGTGCCGTGCGCAGCCGCTCCAATGTCTCCCGGGTATAAATATATCCCTGTTCGTGCATCTCTTCCAGAGACAGCTCAAAATGGGGATTGGATGCGATCGCCCGCCTCACCATCTCCACCCGTTCCTGGTTCGATGCCCCCTGACGGTTTTTTTTATGGGGAGGATTTCCGGAAGGCATGAAGAGTACCTTTTCCAGATTAAACTGCTGATAAGCGCTTTCGCCCAGGATCAAATGTCCGATATGGATGGGATCGAAGGTTCCTCCCATAATCCCCACCCGCCTTTTCGCTTCTGTGCCTCTCTCCTTCATGTCCTACCTCATAGCTTTCTTTCCCGAAGCCGAAACGGATCTGCAGACAGCCGCGTCTGCCGGATGCAGCCGTCCGGGCGGTCGGTGTATCGCCTGCCTGCTATTTCGGCAGTTCGATCTTTTTTTTATGATCTTTTCCCTCTTTATAAAGTACGATCTTCTTTCCGATGACCTGCACTACCTGGGAGTGGGTGCGCTCAGCCGCCATCCGGGCCAGCTCATTCGGATCATCCATGCAATTTTGAAGAACACTGATTTTTATTAGCTCTCTGGCTTCCAGAGCTTCTGCGATCGCTGCCGTATTTTCCGGGGTAAGGCTGCCTTTTCCAAGCTGGAAAATGGGGTCCAGATTCATAGCCAATCCCTTCAAATAGGCTCTCTGCTTGCTTGTCATATTGATTTTATCCTCCAAGTTATCCTTACTTTTCTTCTTTTTGCGTATCCTCAGCCTTCACTGAGCGCTCCTTTTCTGCGAGCGAGCATTCTGTACGAAGTGCTTCCGCATATTGGAGACGGAATTTCCGATAGAAGAAAAATCATATCTGCGGAAATATGAAACAGATATCAAAAATTATATCATAAGAAAAATTATTTCACAACTGCATGAAGGGGAAATTTTCCAGCAACTTTTCCGGAAGGGCTTTCTGGATTCTAAAAGCGCACCGCTGCCGTCAGTTCCTTCAGCCAGCTATTTCCGTTCCTTCTGCGAAGCTCCAGCGTATTGATTGTTACCCGGCGGATGTTCATGGGAGAAAGTGTTTCCTCCTCCGGCATAGCTGCGGAGCTTAATGCGCTCAATACATAATATTCCCCTTCTTCCTTGCCCAGATAAAACATAATATGTCCCGGAAAATAGAGCAAGGTTCCCGGAGAAAGCGTATCCAGCAGCTTTTTCCGCTCCTCTTCCGTCTGGTCACTGTCAAAATCCAGTTTTTCTCCCGGTATGGAAATCTGTTCTTTGGCATCTCTTGGAAAATCCAGACCGAAACAGGCCATGGCTTCCTGCACCAGGGCAGAGCAATCCACCGAATCATACCTTCCTCCCCAGCCATAGCTGTTTCCAAGAAAACGGAAAATCTGTTTTAGAAGATTTTTTGTTGTAAAGGGCAGACTTCCCACGTGCACGTCATCGGAATAGGGGATCTGGACATTCCGCACCCCGTAGCTGCCGTCCTCCCTCCGGATGGGAAGCTGGGCTGTATAGCAGCCCCAGATACTTCCGGGTTCCTCTGTCTGCTCTGCTTCCTCCCGGGTCAAAAGACGAAGCCGGGTTCCCATAGTCAGCAGCTCTCCCGTTACCTCAAGAGTCAGCCGGGGAGCCGTCACCACCAGCATCTGTTCCATTTCCTGCGCCTTCAGCCATTCCTCCCGGCCGGAGCAGACGGCAATGCTGTCAGTGGAAAGCCACCCCTCATAGTCATACGTGATAATATGAAAATACCTTCCATCCTCCGAAACAGCGTCAATCAGCACAGGAGTGTTGACACGGACGGCCGTCAACTGGTTCTCATCGATATAAGAATCGGAGGAGATATCCTCTTCCGGCAGCGCCATCAGACCTGTTCGTTTTACGCAAATCCCGTAGGATATGCCGTTTTCCTCCGGATATCCTTCTTTCCAGATGTTACGGAGCATCGGTGAAGCTGACTGAAATAGCGCTTCCTGAAGCTGCTGGATTTCCTGTGCATCCATTAAAAGCTTCCCTGCTTTTCCATATTTTTTTGCCCAATAATCTGATGCATACATTTCCGCCGTCACGTTAGGCGCAAAGGAAATATATTTTTCTGTCTCCTCCTTTTGTTCCGGTGTCTTTGCCATTACAATTTGCTCCTGATAAAATCCAAAAAGCAGGGCAGTCGCTCCCAGAACGGCAAATGCCCAGAAATACGGCCATCGAGTTCTCTTTTTTCTTTCCATATGCTGTCCTTCCTGTTTTTGTCGTATAAACCACAGCTTTTGTCCCGCACGCATAGCTGTGCATCATTTGTCTGCAGGGCTTCCGCTGCCATTTGAGATCGTTCTATACTACATTATATCCCGATCGGGGGATTTTCTTTCCAGGAATCCGAACGGGCCACTGCAAACGGAAATTTGCGGCAGCCCATTTTTCTAATTCGTTTTCTTTGCTTTTTTGACCGGAACAAATTTTGCCTGGTTCATCAGCGGATGCACCAGCTTTACAGCGCCCTGTTTGGGGCAGACCATCACACAGGCCCCGCAGTAATAGCATTCACCGGGATACATGACGATGGGATGCTTCCCTTTTTCAGGAGCGGGAAGCAGGATATCGCACTGGCAGACGGCCGCACAGCGGTTGCACCCGATACACAGCGTATCATCAAACACCAGAGGCTTTGTGCTGCAGAAAACCGGCTGTACCGTATATTTAATGGTCTCCATATGCCGCCACCTCCTGTATATAGTCCTGATTCCGTTTTTCGTACTCTTCCTTTAAATTTCCAAAATAATTCAGCGGAACATCCCGCGTCAGTACGGCTCCGTTTTCCTGCCGGATCACAATATGCTTTCTGTCCCGTTCCGGATCCATCTGAGGATAATCACTTCTCCGGAAAAACAGCGGTTCGGAGCTGGACTTGCGGGCCAGGCTTGCATGAAGCACGATTTTCGATACGGTAAGGATATCCAATACCTCATGAATCCGCATCAGGTCATGGGGATTGGATGCCGTCAGCCGGGGCACCATTTCCGTTTCAAATTGTCCCAGCAGATCCAGTCCCTCCTTCAGAAGCGCTTCACAGCGCACGCCGCCGCAGTAATTCTGCATGGCCTTGGAAATGGCCATATTCAGCTCCTTCCACTGCAATCCTTCCTCCGGTTTTACAAAAAGAGGCGCCAGCAGACGTTCCTTCTCTGCCGCTGCATCTTCTTTTTTATAGTCCGGCAAGGAGGGCAGCGCCTTTGCATAAACGGCTGCCTTGCGTCCTGCGTAATATCCGGTGGCGCAGGCGGCGCCAGCGCAGTCAGAAGCAAAAATCTGATCTCCCGCACAGAAGATGCCGGGGATATTTGTCTGCATATCCCAGTCATGCCAAACGCCGCCGGGTGCTCCGAAAAATTGCCGTTCCTGCTCCAGGAAATTTGCAGACTGCCAGCCGGTTCCATAGCTTTGCAGCATATGCTTTTCTGGATCAAAGCCCCGTTCCGTATAATTTTGATAGATGGGGACCTTGGTTTTCGCTTCCTCTCCCACCATCATACCCCAGATCACCTTCCGCTCCAGCTCCGGCATCCGGCTTAAATCCGCATAAAAGGGAAGCTGATACCCTCTTTCCATCAGCACATCAAAATCCAGGGTCTCCGGGCCCCGGTATTCATACTTGGGATTATCGATTACACCGCCTTTTAGGAAAAATTTCTGTCCCGGGGCCGGATAATAGCGTTCCGATACGGTTTTCAGTTCTTTTCCGTCCCGGTCCACATAGGGGATCTCCACTCCCCTGGCATCCACCATGGTGGCGGCATACCAGGTATTATGATTATTTCCGGCTCCATAGGGCGGGAAGCTCCGTCCTGCAGCAGAAAATTCTGCCCGGACAGATTTTTCCATCATAGTAAACTCCATACCTGCCTTCCACCCCATGGCGTGGCCGCTGCCGATGCTCTGCATGGGCCGGAATTCACAAAGTCCCACGGTATCCGGATTAAACAGCCATACTCTGGCCGGGCGCGACATACACAGGATGGTGGATTTTGCACGGAAAATATAAAACTTCCCGGTATGTACCTGCATTCCCATAGCGCCTGCGCCGCATTTTTTTCCTTCCGTATCCTGGGATACCAAAAGTGCTGTGGCCTCTGTGCGGTCCATGATTTTCACACCGAGACGCTTCATCTCCTTCACCAGCGCCGGTTTAAAGGTGGAACCCCACACCCGCAGGGTAAATTTATTTTTATAGTCGTAGGCGAACATGAGCTTTGTCTCATCATCCCGGAATTCGGCCCCTGCAAACTCATCCTCCGTATCCCGTATCTTTCCGCCGAAGCGTTCCATGTCCAGAAGCCGGTCATAGCCCTCCCGGCATTCAATATAATGGGCAATGCCATTGCTGTACCAGTCCTGCTCATTCACATAGGCGTAGGCAATTTCCTCCGGCGTTACCAAAGAACAGGGATTGGTGCAGGCCGATTCCCAGTGGTCAAAGCCGGTTCCCCCGGATCCGCTTTTCTCTGCGGCTCCTTTTTCCACCAGAACCACAGACTGGCCTCTTTGTGCGGCCGCGATTGCGGCAAAGCAGCCGGAGAGGCCGCCGCCTAAAACCAGAACATCGCTGGAAATGACTTCCTCCATACCGGCCTCATTTTTATAAGGCCATTCATAGGTATGCTCCATTTCGTAAAGCTTCCTTTCTATTTGTGTTTACCGTAACTGTTTGGCATCTTCCGGATTACAATGCAAAATCCGCTGAGTTCGCATTCAACAGTACGTATTTCACCCTGATCCATATCCTGCCGTCTCAGCAGGAAATGCTTTGAACGGTAGGAATGCGCTGCTGATCAGCGCTGTACAAGGGGACAAGCCACATAATGTCCGGGCTCCGTTTCCAGCAGCGGAATATCTCCCTGATGGCAGCCTTCCGAAGCATAAGGACAACGGGCGGCAAAACGGCAGCCTGGCTTTGGATTTACCGGGCTTGTCACCTCTCCCTGCAGCAATTCCCGCTTTTTATGGCAGGATTCAATGCTGGGAATCGGTATCGCCGCCAGCAGTGCCTTTGTATAAGGATGCAGAGGATTCCGGAAAATTTCCTTTGCTGGAGCCCGCTCCACACATTTTCCCAGGTACATTACCATAATTTCATCGGAAATATGCTTTACCACCGATAAATCATGGGTAATAAACAGATAAGTCAGGCCCATCTGGTCCTGCAGATCCATCAGCAGATTCAAAATCTGAGCCTGAATCGATACATCCAATGCAGATACCGGTTCATCACAAACCACAAATTCTGGCTCCAGTATCAGGGCGCGGGCCACGCCGATACGCTGACGCCGTCCGCCGTCCAGCTCATGGGGATAGGCCATTGCCAGGCGGCTGGCCAGCCCAACGGTATCCATCATTTTATTTACCTTTTCTTCTATTTCCTGCCTGCTTTTGCAGACCTTATTTACAATCAGCGGCTCTGCAATAAGCTGATGCACCGTCATCCGTCCATTCAGGCTGGAATAAGGATCCTGGAAAATCATCTGCATTTTAGGACGTATTTTATTCAATGCTTTTTTGGACTGATTCGCAATATTGCTTCCATGAAACAGAATCTCTCCTCCGGTAGGTTCATAAAGCTGCAGCAGGGTACGTCCCAGAGTGGATTTTCCGCAGCCGGATTCCCCTACTACCCCCATGGTTTTTCCCTTTGGGAGCGTAAAGCTTACATCGTCCACCGCATGAAGCATTCCTGCCGGTGTCTTAAAATATTTTTTCAGATGTTTCACATCCAAAAGAATTTCACTCATTTTTTCACCTCCCCGGAATCTGGATACAGATGACAGCAGATCTGATGACCGTCCTTTTCATAAACAGAAGGCTTTTTCTGCCGGCAGATTTCCATGCATCGGCTGCATCTGGGAGCAAATGCGCATCCCTGCGGCAAATCCGTAGGATCCGGCATCAGCCCGTCGATGGGATGAAGCCTGGGCGAATCCTCCGTAAGACTTGGGATGGAGCCAAACAGACCCACGGTATAGGGATGATGCTCCTGTCCGGTAAAAATATCTGCCAGCGTTCCGTATTCCACAATCTCACCGGCATACATAATTCCTACTTTATCGCAGGTCTCTGCCACCACTCCCAAATCATGGGTAATTAAAATTACGGAGGTCCCGTAAAGCCGCTGAAGGTTGCAGATCATGGAAAGAATCTGAGCCTGTATCGTCACGTCCAGAGCGGTGGTAGGCTCGTCTGCAATCAGCAGCTTTGGATTACATACCAGGGCAATGGCAATCACCACTCTCTGACGCATACCGCCGGAAAACTGATAAGGATATTCTTTTTTCCGCTCCTTTGGAATCCCTACCAGTTCCAGGGTTTCCTCTACCTTTTCCTCGATCTCCTTCTGAGAAAGCTCCTTCTGGTTGTGCAGATACAGAGCTTCACCGATCTGTTCCCCCACGGTCAGCACCGGGTTCAGAGCTGTCATGGGATCCTGAAAGATCATAGAAATTTTCTGACCCCGGATCCGCTGCATTTCATGGTCGCTTCGCTTGCAGATATCTTCTCCGTCAAAAAGAATACTTCCTCCGGTCACACGGGCAGTCCGTTCCGGCAGCAGTCCCATGATCCCCAGGGCAGTCGTCGTCTTTCCGGCACCCGTCTCACCCACCAGCCCCAGGGTTTCCCCCTCCCGCAGAGAAAAGCTGATGCCGTTTACCGCATAAACGGTCTCCAGGTCTGTTTTATAAATAATGGATAGATCCTTTATCTTCAGGATTTCCTCTCCGATGGCAATTGCCTGATTATTCGTTGTATCTTCCACGTTGGCACCTCCTTCTTAATCCTTTAGCTTCGGGTCAAGGGCATCCGTCAGCCCGTCTCCTACCAGGTTAAAGGCCAGGGAGGAGAACAAAATGCAAAGTCCCGGGAACAGAAGCATATGAGGAGCCGTAAACAGGTAGGTCTGGGCATTGGAAAGCAGGGCGCCCCATTCAGGAGAAGGCGGTTGGATTCCCATGCCGATAAAGCTCAGGCCCGCTGCCGACAGCATCATGTCAGATATGCTCATAGTAGTATTTACAATGATCGGCCCCATTGCATTGGGCAGAACATAGCGGAAAATGATTCTGGCATTGGAGGTTCCGTAGGATTTTGCGGCTTCTACATAATCCTGCTCTGCCGCTGTCAGCACAACCGAACGAATCAGGCGCACATTCCCCGGGACACAGGATACCGTAATCGCAATTATCAGATTCTGTAAATTAGTTCCCAGCGCAGCCACTACGGCCAGAGAAAGCAGAATCGGAGGCACGCACGCAAATATATCCATAATTCGGCTGATCACATTATCCACCCAGCCGCCAAAGTATCCGGCGCTGGCGCCCAAAATTGCTCCTATAATCAAAGCCATCAGGCTGGTAGCCAGACCGATCAGAAGAGAATACCTGGAACCGTGTACCACCCGGGCAAATAAATCCCGCCCATACTCATCGGTGCCAAAGAAATGGGCGATACTAGGCCCCTGCAGGCGGTCCGCTCCTACCTGTTCAATACACTTGGCATAAGGTACGATCAGATCTGCAAACAGGGCTGTTCCCAAAATAATTACCAGGATGACCAAGTCCAGCACCGCCGTTTTATTTTTCTGGAAACGACGCCAGAATTCCATGAACTGAGCGTGTTTTCTGCTTTTGCCTGTTTTCGCATTACTCACGGCTCTTACCTCCATTCTGGTATTTTGCTTTGATCCTCGGGTCAATAAATGCATACAGGATATCTACAATTAAAATAATGACGCTGAAAAGGACCGCCAGAAACAAAGTAGCTCCCATAACCATAGGCACGTCCTTCTGGCGGATCGCCGTTGTCATTAGCGTTCCCATCCCCGGCATTGCAAACACAGTTTCCGCAATAATCGCTCCGCCCAGGGAAGCGCCGAATCCTCCGCCCAGGGATGTGATGACCGGAAGCAGGGCATTTCGAAGCGCATGTTTCCAGATCACTCTCCGGTTGGAAGCGCCTTTTGCTTTTGCTGTGCGGATATATTCCTGCCGGACGGTCTCCAGCATGGTGGAACGGGTCAAACGCAGCGTTCCGGCAGCCGAAGGCAAAGAGATCGTCAGCGTAGGCAGAATAAAATGTCTGAGAGTGGATGCTCCAAAGGAAGGCAGCCACCCAAGCTTCAGGGAGAACAGAATCAGCAGCATCAGCCCCAGCCAAAAGCTTGGCATGGATGCAAACACCAGCGCAACTACTACACAGACATGATCCATGGCAGAATACTGGCGCACTGCCGAGTAAATGCCCATCGCCATACCGATGGCGGAGGACAGGCACATGGAAAGCACTGCCAGCAGAAACGTATTGGGAAATCTGGCCAGAATACTGTCCAGCACCGGCTGGCGGGTAGCATAGGAGGTTCCCAAGTCAAAATGAAAAACAATATCTCCAATGTAATTCAGAAAGCGGATAAGAAACGGCTGGTCATAGCCAAATTCCGCATTCAATGCGGCAATATCCTCCTTCTTTGCCGTGATTCCCAAAATAATAGAGCCAGGATCTCCAGGCGTCAGGGACAGAATCGTAAACACCAGGAAGGACACGCCCAGCAGAACCGGAATCATGTATAAAAGACGTTTGACAATGTATTTCGACATAAAGAAAACTTGCCCCTTTCTCTAAAAGGGGCTGCCGCAAAACAGGTTCCGGTCTTACCGGGATGCCTGCAGCAGCAGCCCTTTCCTTCTCATTCAGGCAGAATGATTACTGTAACGGATCATTTCCTTACCATGTAAAATCATAAATGTAATAATTTCCTTCCAGCGGGAATTCCGGACACTGAAGCTCGGAACTGTAAGCGTACAGCGTCAGGGGATTGCACAGTACTGCATAAATTGCCTCTTCCTGCGCTTTCGTCAGGATCTGATTAAACAGCTCTGCGCGTTTCTCCGTATCCGTCTCCACTCTGGTCTGGTTAAACAGGTCATCCATATCAGCATCGGAATATCTTGCATTGTTTGCTGTTCCGATATAATCGGTAATAAATGCCATTTCCAAAGACTGGGTATCGCCTTCCAGAGTCATAACCAGTGCGGTAATATCATAATTTCCGCTGGTTAAATCACTGATATAGGCATTAAATTCTTTTACAGAAATGGTTACTTCCAGTCCCACCGCTTTCAGATCGTTCTGAATAACAGTAGCCAGGTTGGAATATTTTTCTGCTACCAGCAGCTCGCCCAGATCATAAGGTGTGGTAATGCCTGCTTCTGCCAGCAATTCCTTTGCCTTTTCCGGATCATAGGTGTACTGCTGCTGCTCATCAGAGTAACCGAAACGATGCTTTGCACAGATGTTAGAATTTACTTCGGCCTTACCGTCATAGCAGACCTGAACCAGGTTCTCACGGTCAATCGCATAGTTAATGGCCTGCCGTACCAGCGGATCGCTAAAGGAGTCCTTTTCCGTATTCATAGAAACATAAGCAAAGCCGGAGGTGGAAACCTCATCGATGGTGATTGCCGGATTTGCTTCCAACTGAGCCAGAACAGAGGAATCTACCTCTGCGAAGCTTACTTCTCCGGTCTGCAGTGCGATAGCCTTTGTGGCCACATCCGGGATCACTTCAAAGGTAATATCCTTGATTGCCGGAGCGCCCCGATAGTAGTCCTCATTTGCAGTCAGTATCACATTGCTTCCGGTGCTGCGGCTTACAAATTTGTAGGGGCCGCTGCCCATGGGACTGGTCACAAACGCATCCGGATCAGACTCATAATAAGCCTTTGAACAGATGAAGGGAGAAACGATACCCTCCAAAAACGGCGCATACGGAGTATCCAGATGACAAACCACGGTACTGTCATCCATTGCCTCTGCACTGACCATCATAGAAATCTGTGAGCCCTGATATTCCGATTCCTTATACAGCTCCAGTGAGAATACCACATCCTCTGCTGTGACCGGGGTTCCGTCCTGGAAGGTGACGTCATTTCTAAGATGGAAGGTATAATCCAGTCCGTCCTCGCTGATTTCATAGCTTTCAGCGATTCTCGGTTCCGGCTCCTCGGTTCCGTCCGGGTTCATGTACATCAGCGTGTCATAGATCTGGTTCAGAACGTTCAGCTCCACCGTTGTGGAAAAGTCCGTGGGATGAAGCGTATCCACATCCGCATCCACAGCGATTACCAGATCGGTCTTTCCTTCCGCACAGGCGCCAAAGGAAACAGCCATTGTCAGGGTGCAGGCCGCAGCCAGCATAGCAAGTGCCTTTTTCATAGTTTTTTTCTCCTCTCCTTGAGCATTCGCCTCCAAGACCGTTTTAAACGGATCAGACGGCCATACACTCAATCTCCTCTTTCTTTCATATGCTAACAGCAGCTAAGACTGCTGCAAAGCTCTTTTAAATTCCAAATTCCTTCCTGGAAAATGCGGTAATCAGATCTACGCCGCCGTCAATATCCCTTTCGGATGCCACGGCGCTCTGAGAATGGGGATAACGGGTCACAACCACGATTCCTCCTGCCTTTACGCCCATGCCGGAAAGATTCATGCTGGAAGCATCCGTACCGCCTTTATCGATGACCTCCCGTTGATATTTGATGCCGTTTTCCTCACAGCATTCTTCCATGGCCGCCACGATTCCTTCATCACATACGACAGACGGATCACAGATTTTAATTCCGATGCCGCCATCGACTGCATTGCTTCCCTCGAGATCGCAGGGATAATCATGCGCCGGAGAAATATCTACCGCTATGCCGAAATCCGGCCGGATCCGTTCTGCAGCCGCTTTCGAACCCCTGCAGCCCAGTTCCTCCTGCACGCAGAATACATAATAAATATCATTGGGATAGCTTCCGTCATTCTCCTTCAAGGCTTCCAGAAGCTGATAACATCCGATCCGGTTATCCAGGGTCTTGGCGCAGACCTTTCCATTCAGGAGGGACAAAAATGGGCCTTCATAGCCGCAGCAGTCTCCCAGCTTTACATATTTTAAAGCATCTTCTTTTGAAACCGCCCCGATATCAACATAAAGCTTTCCCACATCGTTTCGGGCCTCCTCCAAAGCGCCCATACAGCCGATCACGCCGCTGAGACCGCTGCGGAAACGTACCCGGCTGTTATATGCGGAAGCCGTCCAGTTCCAGCCCATATTGCAAACCCTGAGCCTGCCGTCCTCCTCGATCTTCTTCACCATAAATCCGATCTCATCCATATGAGCGGCAAACATGATTCGCTTCCCATGTGTACCTCCCTTTCCTTTTTTTCGGACAATCAGATTTCCAATGGCATCCGTCATCATCTCATCCGCATAGGGGGCCGCTTCTTTCTCAATAAACTCCCGTACTTCCGTCTCATACCCGGCAACTCCCCAAAGCTGCGTCAGTTTCTCCAGAAGCTGTTTCTCTCTCATTCTGTACCTCTTCCCTTTTTGGCTTTAAACCAGTTCCGCTTTAAACTGTTAAACTTTCATCTTATAAACTTTCTTGATTATACAATGATTCTCTCTGTTTTACAATATGCATTTTGCAAAATGTCAAATAAATAGTAACAGTTCAGCCCAGGGCTTTGCACTGGCTGCAAATCCCAGGGCTGAACTGTTACTATAAATAATGTGCGTAAAGATTTCGGATTTTCTTGACTTTTTGCATTTCTCCTATAAAATAAAAATGATTGAGACGATTTCGATTTGAGGGACAAAAGAAAATGGATTTGAACAAAAATACGCTATCTACTCAGATTTATCAGATTTTGCGCAGTGATATTCTTTCCCAAAGGATTCCGTTGGGAGAAAAGCTGACTTTAAAGACCCTTCAGGAGCGCTTTCAGGTCAGCTCTACGCCGATTAGGGATGCTCTGACCCGCTTAAATGAGGAAGGGCTGGTAGAATACTACTCCAATATCGGCGTGAATGTAATCTCCCTGAATGAACGGGATCTGGAGGAGCTCTACCAGTTTATGGGAGACCTGGACAGCCTTTCGATCCGATATGCCTCCGGCCATCCCAGGCAGGATAAGATTCAAAAAGAGCTGGAGGATAACATTGCCCGAACCGGTATTATTATAAAAAAACAAGCTCTCTCCAAGGCTGAAGTGAATCAGTGGATCGCAGCCTCGGATCGCTTCCATTTGATTTTTTATGATTATTGCGGAAACAGCCGTCTGACGGGTGCGGCAGAGCGGCTGCGCAGCCAGCTTACGATTTTTTCCAATTCTTATGAAAAGGAGCCTCTGTCTCAGAAGCAGATTTTTGAAGAGCACAGGGCAATATGGGAAGCGTACCGCAACAAGGATTATTCCGGAGCAGCTTCCCTGATGAAGCTTCATTTAAAGCATTCGCTCGATTATGCCAAGCTTTGCTGAAACGGGCTGCGGAAATGATCATCGTTTGAAAGCAGCCTTTAAGAAGGCCTCCCGTTCCTGCTTTAATTCCTCCTGAAGCTGTCCTGCGTTCCATACCGCATTCTGTTCCGTCAGCACTGCCTTCAGAGACACTGCAGCCTGATTCTGGCGGAGCTTTTTTAAAAACAGATCCAGCAATCCGTCAGAGAACCCGGCAAACACCAGCATCTCCTCGGTGATTGGCCCCGGCTCTCTCCGATTACCGGCCAGAAGCGGATTCATCCAGTCTCTTGCTCCGGCCAGAAGCCCAAGCGGTGCCTGCTCTTCTGCGTTTCCGTTTTCTGCTTTTCTGATTTCCACAGCCTTGATCCCCAACTCTGCACATAGCCGGCGGATGACCTCCATCTTTTCCGGCTCCACCCGAAATGCCAGAAGGGTTTCCTGAAACATCTGCATTTTACCACCTCTGTTTTTCTGTATCCGCTCAGAACCGCTTCCTGCAGTTCCGAGCCATTCTTTTTACTTATAATAATCGAATTGCAGTCCGTACATTTTCACCGTATCACCGTCCTGGATGCCCAAATTCTCCAATTCCTGCAGGATTCCAGTATCCTTTAAGAAATTCTGGAAAAAACGGAAGCCTTTTTCTGAATCCAGATTGGTATAGCCCAGCATCTTTTCAATCTTAGGTCCTTCCACCAGGAACACATGCTCATCCTCCCCGGAAATCTCCACAGTATAGGGAAGATTATTGTCTGCCATATGCTCCTCCGGAAAGTATTCCTGCTCATAGATCACCGGTTTCTCCGGCAGCTCGTCCAGCAGCTTACGCACGTAGTACAGCAATTCCCGTATACCCTGCCCGCTGACGGCAGAAATCGCAAAGACCGGGATTCCCTTCGGCTCAAACTCATCCTTCAGCCGCTGAATCGGGTCCGGAGTCCCTTCTTCTTCAAAGATCGCATCCACTTTATTGGCTGCAATCACCTGGGGCCGCTTTTCCAGCTCTGCATTATAGGCAGCCAGCTCCGCATTGATTTTATAAACATCCTCCACCGGATCGCGCCCTTCTGTAGATGCTGCATCCACCAGATGGATCATAACCTTGGTGCGCTCAATATGACGCAGAAATTCGTGTCCGAGTCCTACGCCTTCCGATGCGCCTTCAATCAGTCCGGGGATATCCGCAATTACGAAGCCCCGTCCGCCCTCCAGATCTACTACGCCCAGGTTTGGACTCAGAGTAGTAAAATGATAATTTGCGATCTTCGGAGTAGCATTGGTTACTCTGGAAAGCAGTGTGGATTTTCCTACATTGGGATAGCCCACCAGGCCCACATCCGCAATGACCTTCAATTCCAGCACAACCTCCAGCTCCTTTGCTTCCTGCCCCGGCTGCGCATATTTGGGAGCCTGCATTGTGGAAGTTGCGTAATGCATATTTCCATTGCCGCCCCGTCCGCCTTTTAAGATTACCTGCCGTTTATTTTCCCCGGACATATCTGCGATCACCTGACCGCTGACCGCTTCCTTGATCACTGTACCGGCCGGAACCTTCAGGACAACATCCTTTCCGTCCGCTCCATGGCACCGTTTTTTTCCGCCCTCTTCCCCGTCGGTAGCAGAAAATTTTCTTTTGTGCCGGTAATCGATCAGCGTATTCAGCCCTTCATCCACCTGAAAGATCACATCGCCGCCCCGTCCGCCGTCGCCGCCGTCCGGGCCGC
>JAUNON010000030.1:17171-32585 GCA_030537145.1 Lachnospiraceae bacterium
TCCGGTACATATTTTTCCCGTCGAAAGCTGACATGACCATCGCCGCCTTTTCCGGAACGTATAATTATTCTAGCTCTGTCTGCAAACATACTATACCTCAAAATAGAAAAAACAAGGCTTCAAACCAAAAACGATTTGAAGCCTTTCGTAACTTACTTTTCTGCTGCAACCGGAACGATAGAAACCTGCTTTCTGTCTCTTCCTTTTCTTTCAAATCTTACAACACCGTCAACCAGTGCAAATAAGGTATCATCACCGCCGCGTCCAACGTTTACGCCCGGATGAATCTTAGTACCGCGCTGTCTGTAAAGGATGTTTCCGGCTTTTACAAACTGTCCGTCTGCTCTCTTCGCTCCAAGTCTCTTTGATTCTGAGTCACGTCCGTTCTTAGTAGAACCAACTCCCTTTTTATGAGCGAATAACTGAAGGTTCATATTCAACATGTCCTACACCTCCTTGGATATCAAATGGTAATTGAAAATCTATCGATTTTCCCGGCATTTCCGAATCTGCACTTTCACAAATTCACTGCCGTAATTTTCTTCAATGGTCTGCAGTCCTAAGACCAGACTTTTCATCAATACATCCGCTTCCCTTGAAAGCTTCCCCGGCAGCTCCAGCTTCAAATATCCGCCGTCCGGCGCCTGTTCTGCTTTCAGTTCATCCTCCGTAAGCTGCTCCAGTGAATTGATCGTATTCACTGTCATCACAGAAACCGCCGAGCAGATAATGTCATATCCTTCCTCCGCATATCCGGCATGTCCCTTACAAAGAAACCCTTTATATTGATGATCGGCTTCAAAAACTGTGATGGAAATCATACACAATTAACCGTTAATCTTTTCAATCTTAACCTGAGTGTACTGCTGTCTGTGACCGTTTTTCTTGTGGTATCCGGTTTTTCTTTTGTACTTATAAACAATGACCTTTTTTGCCTTGTCATTCTTTACGACCGTAGCTGTAACAGTTGCACCGGCAACATCAGCTCCAACCTTCAGACCATCATTGCTCACTGCCAGAACCTGATCAAATGTAACAGTCTCGCCTGCTTCTACACCAAGCTTCTCCACATTTACGATATCGCCCTCGGCTACTTTGTACTGTTTACCACCTGTTGCAATAATTGCGTACATATGGCACCTCCTATTAACATTACTCGCCAGATATGGTGGTCTCCCCGAAATCCAGGCATGACACTTAAACCTCTCTGTGCGGCATACTAGTGTATGATAACACAAACTGATTTCATCGTCAACCATTTTTTACTGAAAATCCGCACAAAAATCCCGCCTGCTGCCTGCTTTCGCAGCACTTGACTGTCCTTTTGCTGACAGCAGGCGGGGATTGGCTGCATTTCGCCTGTAGATCCTATTATATCAAATATCCTGCAAGAGGAAAAGGGAAAAAGAAACTGAGCTTTATTTGAACTTTATTAGAGTTTCATGAGAGTTTTATCTGATTTTTTGAATTTCAATCAGGAAATGTATGACAGAATTTTTTCGTGAAATGCTTCCCGAATTACACATCTGCCGACTTCTTCTTTTTTAGCAGGAGAACTGCCGCCGCTGCGGATACCAGAAGGAGCATAATCCAGATTTCCAGCTTTGTCCCGTCACCGGTCCTGGGCACATTCTCAGAGGGTGCCTTTGGCCGATCCTTCATCTCCACTCTCTGGATTTCCCCGGTTTCCTCTACTGTAAACCTTACGGTTTCTGCGATCTCATATCCATCCGGTGCCGTAATTTCGGTCAAGGTATAGTCTCCCACCGGAAGCATCTGAATATAATGGGGCTGAGTCCCGGTGGTCCAGCGTTCCATTTCATTTCCGTCGCTGTCCCGAATCACCAGCTCGGCTCCGGGCAGGAGTTGTCCGTTTGTAATATCGGTCTTGGTGATCTCCACCTTTGTCGTATCATCCAGCATCTCTACTGTCTGAATGCGGAAATCCTCTTCCACCGTAAACGTGATATCTTCTGCTCTTATGTATCCGTCCGGTGCGGTCTCCTCCCGCAGCGTATAGGTCTGGTTTACGGCCAGTCCGCTGATAGGATGCTTTTCTCCCTCCACGGTCGTCCAGGTATCTATCACACGGCCCGCCTGATCCAGAACTGATAAAACGGCGCCTCCGATTTCCTGATTTTCCGGGATATTCTGCTGGGATGTCCGTAGCTGCTTCGATATCAGCATTTGCTTGGATACCAATACCTGTTTATTTTTCAGTACGACCTGCTGATCCGTATAATCATCTGTCACCAGAAAAGTAATGTCCGTAGCCGTTACATAACCTTCCGGTGCAGCTTCTTCATGCAGGATATAAGTTTCCCCCACAGTCAGGTTGGAAATCGGATGGGGTTCTTCCCCGGAAATCCAGGCATCCATCTGATTTCCATCCCGGTCAAAGACCTGGATAGACGCCCCCGGAATCTCTTCCGATCCGGTCACGCTGCGTTTTGACATCCATACTCTTTTATTCACCATGCGGAAGGTGTCATTTTCTCCATTGTCCCGTACGGTAAAGGGGATCGGCGATGCCAGTGCATAGCCTTCCGGAGCCCTGGTCTCCACCAGAACATATGTCCCTCCGATCCGCAGTCCGGAAATTGCATGTGCTGTTCCGTCCGAGGTCCAGGAATCCACAATTCTCCCCTCCGGACTGTCTTGACGGACTTCAAGCTGTGCGCCTGCCATACTTCTGACGCAGGTATCAATTTTATAGGCATAAACCTGCTTGTCGATCATCAAAACCACCTGATTCAGACCGTCATCCGCTACTGTAAAGGTCACTGGAGCGCCTTCCACATAACCTTCCGGCGCTCTGATTTCCGCAAGAACATACGTACCTCCAACCGCCAATCCGTTGGCTGCGTGCGGATGTCCGTCCGTCTCCCAGGTATCCAGCACGGTTCCTTCCGTGTCCCGAAGCTCCAGGACAGCACCCGGTACGTCCGTACCGTCCGGATTAACCTTTTTTACAAAAACCTGCTTGTCCGTTACCGTCAGAAGCTGTACGACAGCCGTTTCTGTCACGGTAAACGGAATTTCCGAGGCCAAAACATAGCCGTCAGGGGCTGTCCGCTCTACCAGTGTATAATCACCTGCCGGAAGCCGGCTGATTCTGTGAGCCTCCTTTCCGGAAATCCAGGATTCTATTTCCTTTCCGTCCTGATCCAGGATCGTCATCTCTGCACCCGGAATTTCCCCGTCTCCGTTTATATCCACTTTGGAAAAATCCCACTTCGTATAATCATTTTCCCATTCTATGAAACAACGGTCTGATCCGTCCTCATCGGGTGAAAGCTTTCTTCCATCGGAATCCGATTCAAAAATAGCCCCGTCCTCATCAACCGTAAAATATCTCAATGCGGGATCCGGAACGTATCCCGGCAATGTCTCTGTTTCCTGAATGGAATAAATGCCCGGCGTAAGCTTCGATACCTGGATTCTTCCTTCTGAATCCGTTGTATCGCTGACGGAATCCCCTTCTTCCCAGGCAGACGCTTCCCCATCAATGAATTTCTTCTGATTTGTAATTTTGAAGGTAACACCGGACAGTACCTCCCCATCGGTATCCTTCTTCAGAAGCTGGAATTTTGTGGGACGGTTCTTCACGGATACATCGGCATACACAACGGCCGCATGATCATCCTGGCAGGTTAAAGCCACCTCATGACGGGCAATATCCCTGTAATACCCTTCCGGAGCCTGTGTCTCCCTTATATAATAATTACCGGGATAAAGCTCCTTCGAGCATCCGGTTCCATCCTTGCCCACCGTGATCGTATCGGCCGGCGCATCCTTTGCCAGCCGCACAGTACCGTCACCGGTAACGATATCTTCTGCTGCAAATACCTGAAATACCGCTCCGGAAAGCGTTTCTTCCGTATCGCCATCCAGCTTCGTAAGGCGGATGATTCCTTTCACAGGAAGATCCTTATATGTAATGGTAAGCGTACTTTCCCAGGAATTTCTGGTAGTAACCTGAAATTTCAGATCCTCCCCGCAAAGATATCCCTCCGGGGCCTTGATTTCATGCAGATAATAGGTCCCGTATGGTAAGCGTTCCGGTAATGTCACCGTTCCGTTTTCATCCGTAGTAAAATCCGTAATCACCTGATGCCTGGGATGGTTTATTCGGAAGGAGACCACATTTTTTTGTGCATCCAGAATCTGAAAAACCGCTCCCGTAGAAATGGCTTTTCCTGTTTCTGCATCTATCTTTTTGAGCTCCAGATATTCTTCCACCGGCACATCATTCTTATAGATACCCTTGTATTCCTTCCCATCCTCGGTTCCTTCCACCACAAAATCACTGACGGGAACCACGCCGGCCGGATATTTTTCTTCTTTTACCACATATCTGCCATAGGGAAGCCTTCCATACGGATACTTTTGATCTCTGGTAGAAGCAACCCCGTCCGCATCTGTGGTAATAGTCAGAATCTTTTCTCCGGTAGCTTCCAGATAAATACCGAACACGATTCCCTCCAGCGGAACCAGATCTTCTCCAGGTTCTTCCTGATCCGAAGTATCCCGGAACTTCTGAAGCGTAAGATCAAACCGAATCACCCGGTCTCTGGCCGGCGTATCCGAGAGATCCAGAATCTGACCGTTTTCGGCAATGGTAAACGTATGGCTGTAATTTTCCAGCACATAGCCTTTCGGTGCCGTTACCTCTTTTATCGTATAGGTTCCGGCCTGTAAAAGCTGCAGCGTGGCTCCATTTACCTGAATTTCCGGTGTCCGGGCAATGCCCGTTTCATCTGACGTGATACGGCAGACCTCCTGCCCCTTCTCATACTTTACACTGGTATCATCCGACCGGACCACTGCATAATCATTTGCATTATAGACGGCAAACTCGGCTCCCGCCAGAGAGGCATCTCCCTGGGCAGTTCCATTCTCTTTGTCCTCCTTTTTTATACGGATTCCTCCAAAGGCATATTGATCCGCAAACTGAAATAAAGCCGCCCCCTGCGTGTGGCTGAAAACCGCCGTTTCACCGGACTGAGTAATCTGAACTGTCTGAGGATCCGTATCCAGTTGAAAGCCCGCCGGAGCTTTGATCTCCTTCACTTTTAAAGTTCCAAGCGGCAGTATTCCATCTTTATATAAGGCATCTCCCCGGATCAGATAACGGGAAGAAAAGGAAGCAGTCCCATTCTGATCCGTCTCAAATACCCAGGTCCTAAGCGGCTTTCCGGAAGCCTGTTCTGAACCGTAAAATTCGGCCTGAAACTGTGCGCCTCCCAGAGGGATATCCGTCCCGCCCTCTCCGGCGATCACCTTTTTCAACAAAATACCACAGGTGCCCGTAAGAGGCTCATCCGCAACCTGGATCGTCTTTGTGCCGTCACCCGCTTTTAGGATGACCGTCTGATCCTTTGCTTTTTTGAAGCCTTTTGGCGTCACGGTTTCCTTTAGGGTGTAGGTTCCCGGCTCCACCTCTACCGCATCGGTGTTTCCCTTTTCGTCCGTACAAAAGGAAGCTGCTTCTGTACTGCCCTGATAGAGTTTGAATACCGCTCCTGCCAGAGAATACATTCCGTTTCCGGCGGTAATATCCGAATTTTCCGATGTTTTCCTGACCATCACCGGAATTCTCGGTGCTTTCCAATCTACAGAAAGCGATATTTTTTTGTCTCCGGCCGTATAAGAAAAACCAAGATCCTGCTTTCCGGGAAATGAAATTTTGTAGGCGGAGAAATCCGTGGCAAATGTGGTGGTAAATACACAGCTTCCGTTCCCGGATACGCCGTCTGCGATCAGATGGAACCGGTCCCCGCCGGAAATCGTAACCGTCCCCGTCTGCACAGCGCCGGTCGTTTCATTGTACAGGGAAATCCCAGCCGGCAGCTTAACCGAAGCAGAATTATCGGCATTTGCATGATAGGTAATGCTTTCGGACCGTACCTGCCCGTTTTCGTAATAGCTGCTTGCTGTGGAAGCAGAAAATTCTGCTCTTGGATCCGGCATATTTTTGATTTTTTCCGCAAGATCCCGGATGGCATTCTGCCCCTGGGTGTTCAACGCATTCGCCACCGGATTTCCCATGGCATCGCATCCGTAATTCCACCGGCTGTTATCATATACATAGCCCAATACCAGATGTGTAACAGCAAGGCAGTTGCCGTCAGCAGAACAGCCGATGGCTTCCATTAATTGCCGGTAGTTCAGGACATTTCCGTTCCGGTCTGTTACCTCCCGTCCCCAGGCAGGCCCGCCGTACAGGTAATACAGAATCTTTGCCAGCGTCCGGTCCTTCGTCCCGGTTTCCAGCTCATCAATGCGGCTCTCCGGAACATTCGTCCCGGAATCCGGTCCCCCCAGAGAGGGCTGCATACAATAGGCAAGACAGGTATCAATCAGATTTCCGCTGCTGTCGTAAAGCCGTACATGTTTGACAGAGGTCCATAGCCTTCTGCTTCCGTTCACAAGCTGCTGCGGATACTGCGCAGGCCCCGGAACCGTATCCACGATCAGCTCCGCATGATCCACCTCCGGTATCCCTTCCTCTTCACTGGCGGCAGAAGCAGCCGCTGCGGCCGCGGCCTCCGTACTGCAGGATATAATCACATCCGCATCCGGCATAGTAAAGTGATACTGCACATCTGTCTCTGTATTCCCGGCAATTACGCCTTCCGATTCATATGTATCTTCCGCAGCATCTCCGGTTCCCGGATCCGACGCAGCCCCCGATGCTCCGGTAATTCTCGGTTCTCCTGACGCCTCTGCATTCTCCATCGTTCCTCCTTTGTCTTTCCCGGATTCCGCCCATTCCGGCTGGGCTTCCCTGACTGCTTCCACACTTTCTCCGGAAACCAGCAGCAGCTCCGGCTCCTCCCCCGTTCCTGACAGATCCAGAAAATCAGATATTTCCTCTGCGCCTTCCGGAAGCGTCTGTCCCGGCTCCTCCGTATTCAAAACCTGCAAAATCCCCGCAGAAACGATCTGTACTCCAGAAGAAGGCTCTGCGGTAAACGTTACAGTCTCTCCCTCCGCATATTCGTACTTGTCCTGCTCCATATTCAGTGTATAGAGCGCATCCTGCATCAGATATACTTTATGCAGGCCGCTTTCTGTCTCGCTTTCCTGTTCGGTTTCCGTCTCAGATTCCCACTCCGTTTCCTGCTCCGTTTCCGGCTCACCGGCACTTTCATCCGACTCTTCGGATTCTATTTCATTTTCTCCTGCACTGCCTGCTTCGGATTCCGCTCCGGTATCCGTCTCTGTTTCCACTGTTCCTTCGGACGCATTTTCTGTCCCAGACTCATACTCCTGCGTTTCGGAAATCTGTTCCGTCCCGCCGGTATCCGGTTCGGCAGCCGTTTCTGCTTCTGTTTCTGTATTTACCGGCTGTTCCTCCGACTCATTCCAGGTATCAGGAGCGGTACTTTCCTCCGGAGCTGAAGCCGGATCTGATTCCGGTCCGTTTCCCTCCAGTCCGTCTCCGGACGCTGCGTCCATTTCTGGATTCTCGGATGTCTCCGCCCCTTCCGGGAACGGTGTCTCTGCCCCCGCATCGGACAAAGCCTCTATCCCCATACCGCCTGATACGTCCGCTCCGCTGGTACTGATTCCGCCGGGAATGCAGGATATTGCTGTAGACACTGCCAGCATCAGCGCCAGGCAGCGTTTCTTCATCTTTTTCATGCTCTGTTTTTCCTTTCTTTTGACTGCACTGGTTGCTTTTCGACCGGTTCCCCTGCGGGGGGCCCCGCTCGCTTTTCAACTTTCCCTGCATAGATTCCTCCGGCGGATCACAGAGACGCACAAAAAAGATTTCATACAAAGAGCATGAGTGCGCTCCGCAACAAAAAAAGCATATCTGTCACAGAGTTTTCTGTGAAAAATATGCTTTCGTGTCTTAATAGCGGCGCTGCTTTTAACGCAGCCATTCTCTTATGTATTCCAAGTACAGCTTTATCTGACTTTTTACCCGGCCTTTCCTTTGGCCGTTCTTTTAGCCTTTCTCTATTCATCTTCTGCATCGAATCGACTTTTTTCGACCTGGCTGTACTATAACACAAAACACAGAGCTGTGCAACCACGTTTTCAGGATTTTAGAAAAATTAAGAAAGTTTCAAGAATTTTCTTTAAAATAGAGCAGCATAATACACGGGATCTGTCACCCAATGGAAAGTCGGATCCATTGGACTTACAATTAAAATTGGCCGGATGATCCTGCAGATGAGACTACCTCTTCTTTCCTCGCAGCTTCATTTCCACATCTTCCGGAACCCTTATCACACCAAATCGCCAGAGCAGACTATAGCTGTAGCTCACGCCACGGACATCCGCTACTGCTTTTGGCCGGTCAAACACAGTATCTTTCTTTTCCAATGCTCTCTCAAAGGCAATTCTCACGGAGCTCCATGCCAGAGACTTACTGTTTTCCCGCCGATCAATGAACAGTTCTTTTGTATATTCCCCGTTCCTGCCGATCTTTAAATTGTAGGTGAAAGGCAAACCGGAGGCTGTGTAAAACGGATAATTTTGAAAAGCAATGATGCATTTCCACAGATTCTCCTCTGTACAAGCCTCCTTCATCTTATCTACAGTTTGCTTTCTTTCCTGATACCGTCTCACCCGCTCCGCATTCTGGCTGACCTCGGACAACTTGTAACTCCCTTTGGAGTATGGAAGATAGGTGTTGATCGCAGAATAGCTAAGATCCATAATGGCCTGTATTTCTTCCATCGTCTTACCTTGCCGGAGCAAAGCTTGAATCTGCTCTGTCTCAGGATAAGAGAGGACTTTTCCGGTAATCAGCAGCTTTTTCACTTTATTTGGCGGAAGGGACAGCTCTGTAGCTGTCGCTTTGATTTCGTCGGTGTTATGATAAACCTCTGCAACTATGCGAATTAGCTCATGCATAAGAAGGTTAGAATCGGAATCCTTCTTAGGCGTGCGGCCACGACTACGGTTTGGATTTTCCATATCAATATACTTCTCCTCTACATTTTCCATGTCTATTTTAGCAGCAGCAAAATGAAGCCATTCAAGATCAGCCAATCGCTATCCGATGACTCTTGCTCTTTTTCGTCCGGCTCATTATTGTCCTTTCGTCCATATCATACCCAATTACCGAAGAAAAGTAAAGTAGTGGACGAAAGTCCAGGCCTGCTTCCCGGACTTGTACGGATGAATTTTCACAGCGTGAAGGTGTTACGATTGCCTCCATACTGCTTTTTGGTAGGGAAAGCACGATTATGTCCGTCCTTCCGCAGAACAAGACGGATGCTTTTTGAGGAAATCTTTTAAAACGGGAATCAGTGCCTTGGAGTCAGCAAGGAATTTATCCTCATCGGGGGAATCCGATTTCTTTTCTATGATGATGTCTGGGTGAGCTTTGAGAAACTCTTTGTTGTAGAAAGTAATATTCCGGACAATACCAAGCCCGTTGGTAATGATGCCGAAGTTAAAGGCATAGCAGAAATGTCCATTGATGTACATCTGCTGGATGGCAGGATTGGCGGCGGCATGGGAAGTCATAGAATCGCAAGCGGCTTTATAAGGGTCGTAGGAATCTTAAAGGATTTCAACTGCTTGATGATATGGTTGGCATATTTCGGATTGTTTTCCGTAACCCACGCTTCAATACCAGAGGTATTAAACAAAGTCATAGAAGCCTTGTCCGCATCAATGCGCTGGCAGATTGGTTCAGTCAGATCAACAAGCCTGTCAAACATAGTTTGAAGATCCGGCAGGAAATCCTGTTTAAAACGGGTAAATTTGGAAGCATCCGGGACAACATCAAACCCGCAGAAGTCCCGTAATTCCTGAGAGTATTTCAGGAAAGTAATCAGAAGAGAAACGGTTGGAATTGAGAAAATGAGCTGTAATAACAGAGCTTTGAGCATTGGATAAAGCTGGTGCCTGCGGGGTCTGCCGGTGGCAGCATGGAAATGAGACACAAAAGACACTGGGACAATTTCATCAAGGTTAATGGTCTGGTTGAGAAGTTCAAGAAATTGATATTTATCATTATCAAATTTATTTTGGCAATCGGTAAAAAAATCTGCCAAAGAAAGCTGTTTGTATGGTATCATATAAATGCAACTCCTTTCTGGTGGATGGTTGATTGTTTTTGGACAACTCAATTTTACCATACGTTTATGACGATAACGCTTATATCAAACAGTATACGGAATCTGTTCCTGATGAAGATGATCTCGATGATTACATGACCAGCGAAGGCGTGGTCAAACCTAAAATCGACCTTGTCTCTCTCAACAGAAACAGAGCTGACTGCGATGTCGATGTACGCCCTGAAAATATGCTGATTATTGTTGGACGGGTGCTCAACTAATATGACCGCCAGTGTAAAGCGCAGAGGTAGAAATACAGAGGTGGAAATGCGAGGTGAAGGCTACATGATATGTTTCTGCAATTGCTGCCATTATACTTTTTCTGCATAATCTCTCCCTGACCGCTGCCCAGACTGTGGGAAACAACAGCTTTCTGGATGCCAAGCTGTACGTGAGGCTACTGCCAAGGAAATCAATGATTACAAACGGATCAGAATAGAAATCGCTGCAGAAAATAAAATTCTCAAAACTCCTTGATATAAATCTTTCTCTCGGCTACAATACAAAGAAAGAACCTTTCCAAGAATGGGAGTGAGAACAAACATGCTTGATGTTACAAATATAGAACAGCTACGGTTCACAACCGAAATGCAAATATTCGATCGTAAGAGCGCAAAAATTGAAGCGAAGGCTTTGGCAATTCATATTATAGCATTCGCTAACGCCGATGGCGGCCACATTGCAATCGGAATTGAAGATAACGGCGCAATCACTGGTATAGACGGTCGCAAGGCGCATATAAATGAGCTGCTCCGCGCACCGTTCGATTACTGCGTTCCCTCCATTACCGTGGAAACCAGTATTCTGGACTGCACCGACATGAATGGTAATCCTAACCATATCCTTATCATGCACGTTTTCCAGAGTGCCCAGCTCCACGCAAACCAGGCAGATGAGGTTTACTACCGTGTAGGTGACAAATCCAAGAAAATGAATTTTGAGCAGCGCACCCGACTCATGTATGCCAAGGGTGGCCGCTACTTTGAGGATATTCCCGTCCGGGATGCCACTTCGGATGACATCGATCTGGATTTTGTAAAAACCTATACGGAGAAAATCGGTTATCAAAAAGGACCTCTGGAATATCTGCGAAGTAATAAGGATTTCATTGTAACAAGAAATGGTCAGGAAGAAATCAGCGGAGCTGCCATCCTACTTTTTGGCAAGAATCCACAGCGTTTTTTTCAACGGGCCAGAGTTCGTTTCATCCGTTATGAAGGCACAGAAGCAAAAGTCGGTACAGAAATGAATGTGGTGAAGGATGTAATTTTCGAAGGAAAAATCTTAGACATGGTACGGAAATCCACAGAATTTGTTAAGGGGCAGATCAAGGAGCATACTTTCCTTGGCAAAGACGGGCGCTTTGTTACCATCCCGGAACTCCCTGAATTTTGCTGGACCGAACTGATCGTGAACGCTGTCGGTCACCGCGACTACTCCATCTCCGGAACTGATATCCAGATAAAGATGTTTGACGATCATTTCACTGTGGAAAGTCCCGGCATGCTGCCCGGACTTGTGCGGACGAATAATATCCGTGAGATCCATTTTTCACGGAACCCTAAGATTTTTGAATTCTTACATGAATATGAGTATGTGAAGGAATTCGGAGAAGGTGTCGACCGAATGTTTCGGGAAATGGAGAACGCTGGGTTGCCGGAGCCGGAATATCGCATTGTGGAATTCATGCTGTACGCAACACTGAAGAATCAGAAGTGGGTGGAAAAACAAAAAAGCCCACAAGATACCCCACAAGTTGAACTTACTAATGAGGATAAACTACTAGCGTTCTGCACTGTTCCCCGCAGCCAAACCGAAATGATCAAACTACTTGGGTTGTCTGACCGGAAACATTTTAGAGAAAAGTATTTAAAACCTCTTTTAAATTCTGGACAGTTGGTTATGACAATTCCTGACAAGCCCAACAGCCGTAACCAGAAATATGTCAAGGCAACTAACGTATAAAAAATCCTCCAAAGGGCAACAGTTATCCACATTGCTCCTTGGAGGATTTTCCTCTCCAATTATTTTTTCAACGTTATAACAAACATTACCCTTCCATCAACTCAACCATAAGCCTCATCCCAACCTTCATGCCTTCAATATAACTCTGACGCTCGTAGGCCGTACACAGTTCAAACACAATGTTCATGTACTTGTCCGCTTCCTCGTCCGTATCTACCAGTGAGCGCAGGGTCTGATCCAGAGGATCAATAACGGCCTTGAATTCTGGTGCTTCCACAGAGTTGAATTCTGTGTAGGCATGATATAACAGTTCAAGTAGAGTATCCATCTGATTACAGTAATTTGCCGGACGAGATTGCAGATAGGATATGATTTGCGCTACGATCTCATGACTGTGTCCTGATCGGATGCCCCATGTGTGAATTTTACTATTTTCCATATCACCACTCCTCTTTTTCTTAGATTGTGGTGATATTACCTCTTAGAAAGGTACATAGCAACTTATAAGGGGAGGATGATATTGTTTCTATGGAATACTATCAATTATCTCATAAGAATGCCCTTATCATATATACACGCTTTCTTCCAATTCACTAAAAATCATGATAATCCTGCTAAAACTTATTTCAAGGACGTTTTCGATGCATACAGCATGCTTCTATTACTCATAGCCTCATTTGCACTCACTTGAGCTGCAATCTCGCGGTCAAGCTTTTTTAATGATGCTGCCGTTGGTCTTTTGCTAGCAGGAACTTTTACAATTTTTACTTGTCCCGCACTTTTACTCATTTGTTTTGAAATCATTCTGCTAATCTTCATATACCTCACCTGTCGTTCAATCGATTTTTGAAATCTCCGACCCTAAACATCTTATTCAGTATACACCTGAACAGACACTTTGGTCAAGACTTCATGCTAATATATTATGTACCGCAGCCTCATGATGATACCTATGACGCATCGACAATTTTATCCAAATTTTCTCTGTATCCTGGAAACAAATCATCTTTCATTAGTTCAGCCATTTCATCAAAACCAACCTCTGTCTGATCTGGATTCCTATATGCAATCATTTTAGGGTAATGCATCAGGATTAAACTACGATGCCCCCTATTTGGAGCCGAAGTCGCATCTATAACCACTTCTCCAAACGCCAAGAGTTTATCATAGTCATCAATACGATACAATTCACACACCCAAACAAAACGCGGCATCGGAATAAGCGTATAAAGGTGTTTCACAAATGTATCTTTCAAAGTGTTCATCCTAAATTTTTTGTAACTACGTGAAGATGCCATGAACATTCTTATAATTACATTTTCACCTTGTTGCAAAAAATCATTTGCCCATTCATTAATCCCAAACTCTTTGCTATGTAATAAAGATCTTATTGTAACAAAGGCATTCGGTGCATCCAAAAACATCCTCTTATATAACGGAACCGCTAAATTTTCTATCCTCATATCAGAGTATAAGGACAATTTTTTAAAATTTCTTACATGATAAATCGGTTGATTATCATCTACAACGACATAATCATCATAGAAATCTGCTGAATTAATAAGCGGATGTGCTGTGTCACGTTCAGCCCAAGACAACCACCGCTTTTTATATGCCTTTGTTTTCAGCTCTTCTTTAGCTTCTCCATGCCCAATACAGACCATCGAATGACCAGTTCCGGTAATTCCTATTGGAACAAGATTGATTGCAACCGGAATTCCTGATTCAATATAATAGTGCAACCAACGCTTTAGTTCATCTTCTCTACTCACAGACGAATATTTAAAACTATCAATAGCAGAGATATTGTAAAGCCTTGGAGAAAAACCAAATTCAGAAAGTACCTTTGTCAAAACAGGATAAGTAATTCCTCTAGCTGGTAAAACTCGCTCATGACTATGTTTTTGTTCATTTTCTATTATTTCGCTGGGAACAACCACCTTATAGTCCTGAACAACTGTTATCGGCTTTGGCAATTTTTTAAGAAATTGTGCCAGAAATTGTTTTCCGGAAATATATGCTTCATTATTATCTGTCAAACTTGCTTCATATATAAAAGCATTTGATTTTGGTAGGGTTTGCTAACTGGAAGGGATGTACTGTTATTCAGTACAGCTTTTCTTTTTTCATATCTGTAAATATACTCTCTATTAACCAAATATCTCAAATGAATCCGAATAAATCCAATGGGCTGCAATTGCTTCAGCAAAGCAGACATCGTATTTCGTACAAGCATTTTCTCTCCCGATTTAAAAAATATCTCTACATAATGACCCTCACTGCGGAGATACACCACCTCTTTCGGATTTACTATAATTGACCTTTGATTGTCTTTAAGAGAAATCTGGTCCGAATAATTTTGAAAAACATTTCGTAAAACGGCAAATGTCTCTTGAAGATCGCTCTCCAGATGTTGTTTACGTATAAATGCACGGGGCTTTACAAAAAATGCCCTGCGCATTTCCGCTTCAGATTCACTATAAAAAATGACCTCCCGATCAATGTGCTGCGACCTAAGTCTACGCACTAACTCAATTCCGGAGGCTTCTGTAAGCTCAATGGAAATGAAATACAAATCGTATAATTTCCATCGTGTTTGTTTTACTCCTTTTAGGTCTCTATACTTAATTATTCAATCAATTCATTGTAGTATTTTGAAAGTGGAATGACAGCAGTACTTCTATCGTATCCCGCATCAATTATTTTTCTAGTATTATCAAACCTCTTATTAAGGTTTCCAGCAATTTCCAGTATCTTGGCTACCCATAATTTGTGGTCTAAAGGCAAATATTCACAACCGAACACTGGATTAAAGGGAACAAATTCTGAAGCAATTATATTTAAATTTGAAACTGATGCCTCTAGTAAAACCAATCCCATGTCTCTGACCCTCCATTCGGATACAGGAATTTCCTTTACTACGCATTTCTTCGGAAAAATACAATATATCGGTATAAAATAATCATCAACTACTACATATAGTGTTTCTATGTTTTCAGACGCAAAAAATAGGCCATCAACTCGAAAATTGATGACCTAAATATCGGTGCAAAAAGCTCACTTATTTGATTGTTGAAAAAAGCCCACCTGGTTTCCGTTCCTGCCTGCTACGCTTTAAGCAAGCCGGATGGTAACCAAGTGGGCTTCTTTTATTTCGGATATTCTATTTTTCGGATCCAGCCTTTTCCTTTGCTTCGCCACACGCCCCTCACATTGCCCCACTGTCGGCTTTTTCTTCCGGGGTGGGATTGTTTTGCGATGGAGAGCCTTCTGCCCGACACAGGGCAAACGTGGGGCTTACTGTTCCGTCCAGCACTCTTCCATTTTCAATCGGCAGTGCTTCTTGAATTTGAAAGCTGAC
>JAUNON010000031.1 GCA_030537145.1 Lachnospiraceae bacterium
GCTTATTAAGAATGCTTGTTTATGGGTTATCTCTGAATTACGTTTTCAGGACAGCCCTCTTTTTAAACGGCATTTCCGGATTGTGTTTTGTACATAAGCGCATATTTGCCGCCGCGCTTCATCAGTTCTTCGTGTGTTCCTTTTTCAGCAATTACCCCATCTTTAATGAGAAGGATAATATCGGAATCCCGAATTGTGGAAAGGCGATGGGCGATGATAAAGGAAGTGCGTCCTTCGCAGATGTTCAGCATAGCCCGCCGGATCTTTTGTTCGGTGACGGTATCCACAGAGCTTGTGGCTTCGTCCAGGATCATGATCGGTGCTCTGGTTAATACTGCGCGGGCAATCGTGAGAAGCTGACGCTCGCCCTGGGAGAGCTCAGCTCCGCCCTGTTCCAGTACCGTGTCATAGCCGTCAGGAAGCCGTTCAATAAATGCATCGGCACCGGCAATCCCGGCAGCCTCTCTAATTTGCTCCATAGACACATCGTTTTGCCCATAAGCGATGTTTTCTTTTACGGTGGCGGCAAATAGTGCGGTATCCTGCAAAACCACGCCGAACACCTTCCGAAGATCCTCCATCCGGTAATCCCGCAGGTCGTGTCCGTCCAGGGTGATACTTCCTCCCGTTACATCATAGAAACGAGTCAGCAGATGAATGATCGTGGTCTTTCCGGAGCCGGTGGGCCCAACAATGGCAACCTGGGTGCCGGCAGGAATTGTAAGAGAAATATCCTTTAATACTTGCTTTTCGGGAGTATATCCGAACTGTACGTGATTCAAAACGATCTCTCCCCGGGGATTATCCAGAGGGAATGTCGCCTCCCTGTCCTTCGGCTCAGACGCTTCATCAAGGATTTCAAATACCCGTTCTGCGCCTGCCACGGCCGTCTGAAAATTATTGTAGATATTGGCAATCTCCACAAACGGACGGGTAAGCTGGCGGGTATAAAGAAGAAAGCTTGTAATCAGCCCGATGCGGGAGATCGTGCCATTTACGAACAGCATACCGCTCAGGACTGCGATGGCCACATAGCACAGGTTATTGATGACATTCATGAGGGGCATCAGGTAGCCGGACCATATTAGGGCTTGAATGGAAGTGCTGCAAAGGGCTTCATTCTTTTTGTCAAATTCCCGTTCCGCCTCTTCTTCGCGGCAAAATGCCTTCATGACCGGGAGACCGGAAATATCCTCCTCAATTTTTCCATTTAAAATCCCAAGATTTTTTTGCTGCTCAGCAAACAGCTTTTTGGTATGTTTCGTTACTAGCTTAGTCAGGCCCAGAATCAACCCAACGCTGATGAGTGACACAAACGTCAGAAGAGGGCTGAGACAGAACATGATAATCAGGATTCCAATAATTGTGAAACCGTAGGTCAGAAGAAGCGTCAGCGAATTTGAAATAGTAGTGCTGATGTTATCCACATCGTTTGTAAGCCTGCTCATCAGTTCGCCATGCTGGCGGCGGTCAAAGAAGGAAAGCGGAAGCGTTTTCATTTTATCAAACAAGGTAAGCCGTATATGGTGAATGATCCGCTGACCGATGGATGCCATCAGAAACTGCTGCAGAAATTTGATCAGCCATTCGCAGACATACAATGCAAGGAGCAGAATCAGGACGGAAAAAATCGGATTGCCAGATCGAATCGCAGTAATTACATTGCCCGTAACGTATGGAGATAAAATGGAGGCCCCGGATGCAAGTGCGGAAAGCAGAAGAATCCAGCCGAGCCCCTTGCGGCGGCCCTTTGTCAGATTCCACAGCCGCAGAAGCGTTCCTTTGAGATCCTTCGGTTTTATGACGAGTACTCCGCGTCCGGGTCGGGTTATTCCATTCAGATTTGCAGGGGGTGTTGTGCCCTTATTTTCCATTTGCTTCGTCTCCTATCTGTGAAACATAGATTTCATGATATGTTTTGCTGCCGGACATCAATTCTTCATGCGTTCCAAAACCCTGAACCGTGCCGTTATCCAGGCAGAGAATATAGTCGGCGTGCATGACGGTGGAAATTCTCTGGCTGATCAGAAGAACCGTTAGATCTCCGGCCGTCTCCCGCAGTCCGCTCAGGACAGCGGACTCGGTTTGTGCGTCAAGGGCGCTGGTGCAGTCATCAAGAATGAGGATTCGCGGGCTGCGGACCAGACCCCGGGCGAGACAAAGCCGCTGCTTTTGTCCGCCGGACAGATTTACTCCGCCCTGGCCAAGCCAGGTATCGTAGCCGTGCTCCGTTTGGCGGATAAAGGAATCGGCGCAGGCGGTTTTTGCCGCCGCTATGATTTCTTCATCGCTCGCATTCTGCCGTCCCCAGCGGAGGTTATCACTGATTTTTCCGCTGAAAAGCAGTGCTTTCTGTGGGACAACGGCAATCGCCGTACGCAGAAGTTTTTCATCGATCTGTGTGACATCGCAGCCGTCAATCAAAACGCTTCCCTGTGCTGCGTCATAAAAGCGGGGAACCAGATTTACAAGGGTTGTTTTGCCTGAACCGGTGGGACCGATGATTCCTACGGTTTTTCCTGCCGGGATGCAAAAGCTGATGTCCCTGAGAGAAGCCTTTCCTGCACCTGCATAGGTGAAGGAAACGTGGTCAAATACAATCTCTCCTCTGATCTGAGGGCGAAGCGGCTTTTCCGGTACGGTCTGGGCGGGAATCTCATCCAGCACCTCCTGAATCCGTTCGGAGGAAGCCATGGCACGGACAGCAGTATTGATGATATTGGCAATCATCGTAACTGCAAACAGTACCTGCGTCATATAATTGACAGAGGCCATCAGCCGTCCGATCTGTGCGCTGTCCTGGCTTTTGGATATCCAAAGAAGAATTACAATACCGAGATTAATGGTTAGATTAATTAATGGTGCAAAAAACGCCATTACGCGAAGAGCGGCCGTATTTGCCTGGGCAAGGCAGAAGGAAGCTTCGTTAAATTTTATGCTTTCCTTCTCCTCGGCGCGAAAGGCCTTGACTACCCGGATGGAGGAAAGAAATTCCCGTGTCACGCCGTTGAGCCGGTCAAGCTTTTTCTGTACGATGCCGAACTTTGGGTATCCGATCTTCATATTATAGAAAATCAGAGCCGACACGATTACGAGAATCATTCCGATCATGGGCGCCTGTCTCGGCGTTTGAATAATAATTAATAGGATCGCTCCGATACAGGTGATGGGCGCTTTCACCATCATACGCATCAGACTGTTGATAAATTCCTGTACCTGGGTCACATCATTGGTAATACGGGTAATAATCGATGCGGGCTGAAGCCGGTCGATATTTTCAAGCGACAGCCGCTGTACATTGTGATACATATCCTTGCGGATTTCCTTTCCGATGGTTTGAGAGGTACGGCTGGAAAAATGGTTGCGCATGACGGCGGAAAATGCACCTGCGGCGGCAATTCCAAACATGACTGCCCCATAGAATAGAATTCGGCGGATATCCGCATGTTCCACGCCCTCATCAACGATATAAGACAGAAAGGTCGGCTGAAGCAGATCGGCCAGAGCTTCCATGGTAAGAAAGAGGGTGGATATCAGAAAAATTCCAATATGCCGTTGCAGATATTTTAGAATCAGTCTCATATTTTTTCTTTTACCTTTCACTTGATTCGAATGCAGAAAGCATTTCACATTTTTACATTATACTGCTTTGCGCAATTTTTTTGCAAGTTTTGTTTTGTCCGGCAGGGCTTGTGCAGGAACGGCCGCATGAATTTAGAGTACCTGCACTTTAAGACCCAGGCATCGACGATGCAGGAAACGACGTATGTTAAGCTTTGCGCATACGGGCGTATCATGAAGCTGCCAAAAGCAGTCAGATGTCAGTTCCCGGCTGCCGGAAGGAATGAAAAATAACTGAAAAAGCTCTAAAGTATTTTGGGGCTTTTTTTAGCTGTCCGCTTATTGAATGGGAGACATTTTCAGCAGCAGACGTCCCCCGCAAATCTAAAATATAGAAACCCATTTGATAATTATAACACTGACTTCCCATTCTGTTTTTTTTAAAATGCAGTTAGAAAAAGCGGAAGGGAGCGTCAACATGAAAATAGAATTTATCGACAACGAAGGAACCTTTCTTGCGGAAGGAGTGGATGATACCAGCTATCTGTATTTTCCGCTGGCCAATGAGGCCGGTGTTATGGGAAGTATTGCGCCGAATCTGGCGGGGGACAGCAAGACGGGACAAAATTCCTTTCTTCTGGAGCCGGTCAGTGCGGAGAACCTGCACAGCAGTACAATGACCAGAAACGTATGGTGCAAAATCAGAGGAAAGGGCGTCTGGTCTGCAGTCGGAAATTCAGCGCAGCAGCAGGCATGGAAATATACGGAGAAAAAAGATCAGGTTTCTCTGCTGGCGGGAAAGCTCTGGCAGTTGGTGAGAAGGAGCAGTAAGGAATATGGAATCAGTGCGGATATTCTGAGCTTTTGTCCTGCATCCGGGGACAAGGCAGAAATCATGCAGGTGACTTTTTATAACAACGGCGGAGAAACCATGGAGATCACTCCTATTGTGGCGGTGCCGATCTATGGCAGAAGTGCAGACAATATGCGGGATCACCGTCATGTGACAGCGCTGCTGCACCGGATCCGGACGCTGGAGGACGGTGTGGAGGTGAAGCCGGCGCTTTCCTTTGACGAACGGGGGCATCAGATAAATGAAAATTCCTACGGCGTCTTTGCCAGAGGAGAGAATCAGGAACGTCCGGTTGGATTTTATCCGATACTGCAGGAATTTATCGGTGAAGGCGGAAGCCTGCTCTGGCCCCGGGCAGTGGTGACGGGGGAGGTGCAGGAATATCCGGCGGACAGTTCCTTTGAAGGCTATGAAGCCATGGGAGGCATCCGGTTCAAAGATGCCAAGCTGAAACCGGGAGAACGGAAAACATATTTTATTGTGTTGAGCTACGATGGAGAGGGCCGCCAGTATCTGGATGAGGACACCTGCGCCAGAGCCTTCAAGGAACAGGTAAGCTGGTGGAACTCGGAGAGTAAAATTGCCTGCCGCACGGCGGACAGGCGGTTTGACTACTGGATGGGCTGGGTGGGGGTACAGCCCACGCTGCGGAGGATTTATGGCTGCTCCTTTCTGCCCCACCACGATTACGGCAGAGGCGGAAGAGGCTGGCGGGATCTGTGGCAGGATAGTTTGTCGCTGCTGCTTCTGAATCCTCAAAAGGTCCGTCCCATGCTGGTGAGCTATTTTGACGGAGTGCGCATGGACGGCAGCAATGCCACGATTATCGGAAAGAACCCCGGAGAATTTGTGGCGGACCGGAATGCCATTGTCCGGCTGTGGATGGATCATGGGCTGTGGCCCTTTATCACCATAAAGCAGTACATGGATATGACAGGAGATTACCGGATCCTCCTGGAAGAGGGCACTTATTTTAAAGATCAGGTGTGCTGCCGGGGACAGGAGCGGGACGAACTCTGGGACGGCGGGGAAAATGTGCAGAGGGATGAGGCGGGAGAGCCGGTGAGGACCACTGTGCTGGAACGCATCCTGCTGCAGCATCTGACCATGTTTTACGATGTGGGAGAACACAATCATATGAGGCTGCAGGGAGCGGATTGGAACGATGCCCTGGACATGGCGAAGGAACGGGGAGAGAGCGTGGCCTTTACCGCAGCCTACAGCGGAAATCTGAAAAATATTGCGGCTGTGCTGGAAGCGCTGCGTACCAGGTGCGGTGTGGAGGAAATTCAGATCAGCCGGGAGATAAAGTGTCTGGTGGATCAGCCGGAGGAATGCTACGATTCCCGGCAGGAAAAGCAGGCGGTGCTTCGGGATTACTGCCAGGCCTGCCGCCATACGGTGTCCGGCAGAAAGACGGCGCTTTCGGTGCGGCTTCTGGAGGAGGATTTGCTTGGAAAGTCCCAATGGCTTCAGAATCATATCCGAAAACAGGAGTGGGTAGATGACCGGGAAGAAAAGGGCTGGTACAACGGTTATTATGATGATCACGGCCGCCAGGTGGAGGGTGCCGCAGAGGGCGGTGTCCGCATGATGCTCACCAGTCAGGTATTCACCATTATGTCCGGAACTGCCACCAATGAGCAGGTGGTGAAGATCTGCAGGGCAGCCGATACCTATCTGTATGACGAGCAGGTGGGGGGATATCGGCTCAACACGAATTTTCACGAATTAAAGACGGATCTGGGAAGAATGTTCGGGTTTGCCTACGGACACAAGGAAAACGGAGCCGTATTCAGCCATATGGCGGTGATGTACGCCTACAGCTTATATTCCAGAGATTTTGTAAAGGAAGGCCATAAAGTACTCCATGCCCTATACCGCCAGGTGATGGAGACGGACAAGAGCCGAATTTATCCGGGCATTCCGGAGTATTTCAATGACCGGGGACGGGGGATGTATCATTACCTTACCGGAGCGGCCAGTTGGCTTGTGCTCACCGTGCTGACGGAGATGTTCGGCATTAAGGGCAGGGCGGGTGATCTGATGCTGGAGCCAAAGCTGCTGGCGGATCAGTTTGATGAGGAGGGAAATGCGGAGATTTCTTTCCGTTTTGCCGATCAGGAGCTGCGGGTAGTCTATGAAAACAGAAACCACAGAGAAATCGGTGATTATTCCATCGAAGAGATTTATATTGATAGAGTTCCATATGAATTCAGCGGGGAACCCTGCATTGCCAGAGAGATTCTGACGGGACTGATGCCCAATATGGAGCACAGGATTTCTGTGGTACTGGCATGACGATAAGAAGAATTGGAGGAAGAGCGGAGAAAACAATGATTGATAATAAAGGAAGATTTGTAATTGAGGATTATGGAAAAAAGTCCGGATTTGCCAGCTTTCTGCCCGGTATCAGCGGACCTCTTGGAATTCCCATCTGGTGTTTTTACGTGAATCGGGGCCAGTGTGTCACCAGCTTCGGCGTACAGGATAAGGATCATTCTATCATGGAATTCTTTCCGGCCCATCAGGCCTACGAGCGGACCAAAAAGATGGGATTCCGCACCTTTGTAAAGGTGGAGGACCGGGTGGCTGAGCCCTTCGGCTGTGAGAAAAAGCGTCATGCCATGCACATTGGCATGAACGAGATCGAGCTGCTGGAGCGGGATCAGGAAAATGAACTGGAAACCACCGTTACCTACAGCACGCTTCCCGGAGAAGCTGTGGGAGGACTGCTGCGCCGGGTATGTATCCGCAATACCGGAACCAGGGTACGGCGCATGGAGATTCTGGACGGTATGCCTGCGGTGATTCCCTATGGCATCGATTTGGAATCCATAAAAACGATGGGACAGACCATGAAGGCCTGGATGGAGGTACTGGATCATAAGACGGGGATCCCGTTTATTCATGCCAGAGCCTCCACGGTGGATTCCTCCCAGGTGACGGAGATTGCCGGGGGAAACTACGGTATGGCCATGGACGGAGAGGGAAAGCGGCTGCCTGTGATTGTGGATCCGGAACAGATTTTTGCCTATGACGCCTCCTTTGATCATCCCATTTTACTGGAGGAAAAAAGCCTGGAAGAGATTTGTTCCGCACCGCAGGTTACGCAGAATCTGGTCCCCTGCTGCTTTTTTGCCAAAGAGGGAAAGGTGGGGCCGGGGCAGGAGATTCGGCTCTATGAAATTTTCGGCCAGGCCGCGGATCATGAGACGCTGGAGCGTTTTCGAAGGAGGGTGACCGGCCCGGAATTTTTTGAGGAGAAGCTGAGTACGGCTGTGAAGCTGACGGAGGAGCTTACCGATAAGATTGCCACGAAAACGGGGGATGAGGTGTTTGACCGTTACTGCCGTCAAACCTTTCTGGATAATGTGCTGCGGGGCGGCTATCCGGTGCTGCTGGGAGGGAAAAAACTGTTTTATCTCTATTCCAGAAAGCACGGGGATATTGAGCGGGATTACAATTATTTTTCTATGCTGCCGGAGTTTTTCTCCCAGGGCAACGGAAATTTCCGGGATGTAAATCAGAACCGCAGATGCGATGTGCAGTTTGCTCCCTATGTGGGAGAAAAGAATGTGAAAACCTTCTATAATTGTATTCAGATTAATGGTTACAATCCGCTGGGAATTGAAAAGATCACCTACCGCTATCCGGTGGAGGGCCTGGGGGATAGCTTTACCCCGGGGGAGCTGTATCATCACCTGGAGGGCGTGGCAGAGAGCCGCAGGGATCTGGAAGCGGAATTTTCCCGCATTCTCTCCCTGGCAGAGTGTGAGGATCGGACCAAATTTATAGAGGGCTACTGGACGGATCACTGGACCTACAATCTGGATTTGGTGGAATCTTATCTGACGGTTTACCCGGAGCGGGAGGAGGAGCTCCTTTTCGGGGATGCCTCCTATACCTGGCTGCAGTCTAAGGAAGAGATTCTGCCCCGGTCTAAACGCTATGTGGAGACAAAACAGGGCATAAGGCAGTACCATTTTTTGGAGAAGAATCCAAAGGCGGAACGGACGTATCTGGAGGATATCCATGGAACGGTGGTAAGGAATACGCTGGCAGAAAAGCTGTTTGCGCTGTGTGTCCTTAAGACGGCGGCTTTGGATAGTTACGGTATGGGTGTAGAGATGGAGGGAGGAAAACCGGGCTGGTATGATGCGCTGAATGGCCTGCCGGGCCTGCTGGGTTCCTCCATGTGCGAGACCTACGAGACTGCCAGAACCCAGGAATTTGTGCTTCGGGCGTTGGAAACCTGGCGGCGGGAGTTACGGATTCCCGGAGAGCTGGCAAAGCTGGCGGAGCAGATCTGCAGCGCAATAGAAACGGAGCAGCCCCTGCAGGCCGGGGGCGCCGTGCTTTCCTACTGGAATAAGGTAAATGACGCTAAGGAGGCTTACTGGAAGGCCACAGAATCCTGCGTGTCGGGAGAGCAGGTTTGCCTTTCCTGGCAGACCGGGACAGAGATGCTTGGGAAGATGCATGAGGTGGTGCTGAGGGGCATTGAAAAGGCGCTGGATTGCGGCGGGGGCATCAGTCCGTCCTATTTTTACTATGAGATAACCGCTTATGAGAAGGATGAGGACGGCATCCATCCAACGGAAATGCGGCAGCGGATGCTTCCCTATTTTCTGGAGGGGCCGGTGCGCCATCTGAAGCTGGAGATGAACGGCGAACAGAAAAAAGCGCTTTATCAGAAGGTAAAAGACAGCGGGCTGTACGACAAAAAACTGCGGATGTATAAGGTGAATGACTCTCTGCAGGAGAGTACCTTTGAGCTGGGCCGGTGCCGTGCTTTCACGCCGGGCTGGCTGGAAAATGAGTCCGTCTGGCTGCATATGGAATACAAATATCTGCTGGAACTGCTGAAATCCGGTCTTTACAGAGAATTTCTGCAGGATTTTCACTGCAGTGCAATTCCGTTTTTGAATCCGGAGGTCTACGGACGCAGTCCCCTGGAAAATTCCTCCTTCATTGCCAGCTCCGTCAATCCCAATCCTTCCCTGCGGGGAAAGGGCTTTGTGGCGCGGTTGAGCGGTTCTACCGCAGAATTTTTGCAGATGTGGCAGATCATGATGTTCGGAGCTGATCCCTTCCGGATGACGGATGGGAAACTGTGTCTGGAGTTCCGGCCGCTGCTGCCCTCCTATCTGATCGGCAGAGATCAAAGCGTAGAGGCGGTGTTTTTGGGAAACACGAAGGTGACGTATCATCTTTGCGACAGGGAGGATTATATACCGGGCAATTACAGAACCGGAAGCTATAAGGTGCTTCGGAAAGACGGCACCGTGGAGGAAGGAACCGGAAAAATCGGAGAGGAATTGGCGCTGCTGATCCGGGATGGAAAGACCAGTGAGATTCATATAGATTTGGAGCGGTGAGTGACAGAGGATTAGACGGAGGTTTTGAAATGAATAGAGAAGGAGAGCAGAAGCGTATAAGGGACACCAGCATAAAAGTAATTACGACAGATTATGCGAAAGGAATTTTCTGGAAAGAGGAGGAACACCCGGCGGTCTCCATCGGCTGCATGAGTCTGGTGAAGCCGTATCCGGAGAGAAAGCGTCAGCAGATGAAAGGCTTTGGAGGAGCCTTTACGGAGGCGGCCGGCTACTGCTACAGCAAATTGCCGGAGGAGAAAAAGCAGGAATTTCTGCAGGCTTATTTCGGCAGGGAAGGACTGCGGTACGAAGTGGGGCGCACGCACATTAACAGTTGCGACTTTGCATTGGAAAATTATGACGCATGGGCGGAAGGGGAGAGGAATCCGGCACACCTGGATTTGACCCGGGCCAATCGGTATGTGCTGCCTCTGATCAAGGATGCCATGAAGCTGTGCGGGGACAGGCTGGAGCTGCTTTTATCCCCCTGGAGTCCGCCGGCGGAAATGAAAACCAACGGGGAAATGAATCACGGCGGCCGGCTCAAACCGGAATGCCGCAGAGATTGGGCAATTTATATTGCTGCCTACATCGGAAAGCTGCGGGAAGAGGGCCTTAAGATTCGTTATCTCACCGTGCAGAATGAGCCGGAGGCGGTGCAGACCTGGGATTCCTGCGTCTACCATGCACAGGAGGAGACGGCGTTTCTGAGGGATTACCTGAGTCCGGCGTTGGAGGAGGCGGGGCTGTCCGATGTCAAAATCCTGATTTGGGATCACAATAAGGAAATTATTTTTGACCGGGCCCTGGAGATTTTAAGCGATCCCAGGGCGGAAAAACAGATCTACGGCATTGCCATGCACTGGTATACCGGAGATCATTTCCAGGGGGTGGCGTTGACCAAAGAGACGTTTCCGGACAAGGAGATTTTCTTTACAGAGGGCTGTGTAGAGTACAGCCGATTTGAAGATTCCGATGAGACAGCAAAGGCGGAGATGTACGCCCATGACATGATCGGAAATTTTACCAGCGGAGTCAGCGCCTTTTTTGACTGGAATCTGTTGCTGGATGCGGAGGGGGGACCCAATCATGCGGGGAATTTCTGTGCGGCCCCCGTCATGGTCACTCCGGACGGTCAGGATTTTGAAAAGCGGCTCAGTTATTATTATATCGGACATTTCAGCCGATACATTGAGAAGGGCGCTTACGCAGTGCCGGTGACCGCATATTCTGCTTATGCGGAGACCGCCGCCTTTGTGAATCCATCGGGACAGCGGGTGGTGGTGCTGTTAAACCGTCAGGACCGGGAAATACCGGTGGAGATAGGAGAACAGGGAACCGGCGTGGGTCTGGTGCTGGCACCCCATACCGTAACAACGGTGCTTTACTGAAAAGGAGCGGATACGGAGGTTTTATGCGGCGGAAAATAAAAAAATGACACCAATTAAAAATATGCACCATTTTTTCGAATCATATCATTCTATATAATGGTCTCATAAACAAAGAGCTGAGAAAATCACAGCAAAAGGAGGAAATGAAAATATGAAGATGAAAAAAGTTATGGCCCTGGCCCTGGCAGGCGCAATGACCGCATCTGTTGTACCGGCTGTTCCGGCAACTGCGGCAGCAGGCGACACACTGGTAATCTGGACACTGACCAATGACCTGATCTCCTTCGCAGAGAAATATGAGAAGGAAACCGGAGTAAAGTGCGAGGTGGAGGTTACACAGCCCGCAGATTATCCCACTAAGGTACAGGCTGCAATCCTGGCGGGAGAAAAGGAACCGGATATTGTGGTGGGCGAGCCCAAGATGCTGGACAGCTACTACGAAGCAGGCCTTCTGGCGGATCTGGACGAGCTGGGCGCTTCTGAATATGAAGGACAGATCGTGGATTATGTGTGGAAGTACGGGAAAGACGCAGACGGTGTACAGAGAGCCATTTCCTGGCAGATCACACCGGCAGGCATCTACTACAGAAGAGACATTGCCAAAGAAGTATTCGGCACGGATGACCCGGCAGAAATCGGACAGAAATTCCAGGATTACAACACCATTCTTGAGACGGCAGAGACCCTGAAGCAGGCTGGCTACAAGATTTTTGCCTCCGACGGTGAGATGAATGTATTTTCCAACAAAGAGGCGTGGGTAGTGGATGACACCCTGAATGTATCCCAGGCAAGACTGGACTTCATGGATCTGTGTATCGAGCTGTTCCAGAATGATTACACCGCATACGCCACCCAGTGGACCGCTCCCTGGTATCAGGCTATGGCAGGCGAAATCCCCGTATATGACAAAGATACCAACCTGTGGGATGATGCGGAACGTGCGGAGGCAGAGGCCAATGCAACGGAAACTACCCAGGTATTTGCTTACGGGCTTCCGGCATGGGGCGTTTTGACCATGAGAGATAATTATAAGGACACCGAAGGACTGTGGGGTGTTTGTGCAGGACCCAGCAATGGTTTTGACGGCGGCACCTACATCGGTATCAATACAAACAGTGAGAAAAAGGAATTGGCATGGGATTTCATCAAATACTGTACTTTGAATGATGATACGCTGAACTGGTGGATCACTGAATCCAAGGGTGACACGGTATCCAAGCTTTCCGTTCTTGATGCGCATAAGGATGATGAAAATGAAACCTACGGCGGACAGAAGCTGTATCAGTTCTGGCTGGAGCAGGCAGAAAAGATCGATCTTTCTATTGTAACTCCTTACGATCAGGGTATCGGCGATGCATGGGGCAACGCAATCAGCGCCGTTAAGATGGAGCAGAAGAGCAAGGAAGAGGCAATCAGCGACTTCTACGACGAGATTGAGGCAACTTATCCGGAAATTATCGTGGAGAGATAAAATACGAAGAAACGTCCGATAATGACTTGCAGATATTGAGAATGACAGTGGAGGGGGAGGCTCGAAAGGGTACTCCCCTTTAGCGGGCAAAGACAGGAGGAGAGGGAATGGACAATATAAAAACAGTAAAGCGCAGGAAAAAGGATTACAACAGGACCGGCTATTTCTTTGTACTGCCCTTTGTGATCGTATTTCTTGTATTTAATGTGTATCCGGTACTGCGCACACTGTATCTGAGTTTTATGAATTACAAGGGATTCGGAGAACCGCAGTTTATCGGTATCAAAAACTATGCCCGGGTGCTGCAGGATAAATTTTTCTGGCGCGCTCTGTGGAATACGATAAAAATCTGGGGCGTAAACATTGTGCTGCAGCTGGGACTGGCCTTTTTGCTGACCATTGTGTTCAGTGATATCAAGTATAAGATGAAGGGCCTGGGATTTTTTCGTACCGTTTTTTATCTGCCAAACATCATAGCGGCTACTTCCGTGGCGTTCCTGTTTAAGACGCTTCTGGACTGGAAATACGGTTCAGTAAACAATCTGCTGATGTCCTTCGGGATTATTGCTAAGGGTGCTCAGATTAACTGGCTGGGAGATCCCAATATTGCGCCCTATGTGGTATCCGTGGTAAATACCTGGATGTGGTTTGGCAATTCCTTTATCGTGCTGATGGCAGGTGTGCAGGGAATCAGCAAGGATTACTATGAGGCGGCTGCCATTGACGGGGCAAACCGCTGGAAAACCTTTGGAAAGATTACGCTTCCCCTGCTGCGGCCCATCATGATTTATGTATCCATCACCTCTCTGATCGGCGGCCTGCAGATGTTTGATATTCCGTATCTGATTAACGACAAGGGCTCTGCTGGAAATCCCAGCGGCTGTCTGCAGACGGTGGTTATGTACCTGTACAAGTTCGGCTTTGAGGGAGGCACGAAGAAGCAGGTGGGTTACGCTTCCGCCATTGCTTACAGCCTGTTCCTCATCGTGCTGGTTGTGTCGGTGATACAATTCAGAGTTATGAATAAAAAGGAGGATTAAGGTATGACTACGGGTACAAAAATAAAGAAAGCTATTTTGTATTTAGGGCTGATTCTGCTTGCTCTGACCTGTCTGCTGCCCTTCCTCATGATGATGGTAAACGCCACCAGAAGCGGAAACGAAATCATGACATCCTTCACACTGATTCCGGGAAGCAGCCTGAAGGAAAACTGGGAAATTGTATCGAATTACTTCAATATTTTTAAGGGAATTCTGAACAGCGTTATCGTGGCGTTTCCGGCTACGCTGATGACAGCGTATTTTTCCGCAATGACGGCATTTGCATTGGCCATTTACAAATTCAAGGGAAAAAATATCCTGTTTGCGGTGATTTTGCTGTTCATGATGATACCGGCACAGTTGGGACTGCTGGGCTTTTATGATCTGGTGAGTTTTCTGCATCTGATCAATTCCTACATACCGCTGATTATTCCGGCCGTTGCAGCACCGGGCACTGTGTTTTTCCTCAAGCAGTATGTGGAATCTGTATTGCCGCCGGCTCTGCTGGAAGCAGCCAGAATCGATGGAGCCAGCGAGCTCTATATTTTCCACAAAATTGTACTTCCGATCATGTCGCCTGGTATTGCTACCATGGCAATCGGAGCCTTCATCGGAAACTGGAACAGCTATCTGACACCGATGCTGATACTCACCAAGACGGAAAAGTATACGCTTCCGGTATTGATTGCTACCCTGAATTCTTCCACGGACATTGTGTCAAATCAGGGAGCGACTTATCTGGCTGTTGCCATCTCCGTTATTCCGATTTTGATCGTGTTCTGCTTCTGTTCAAAATACATCATCAGCAGTATTTCCGCAGGAAGCGTGAAGGAGTAATAATCGGCGGCATAAATCTTTACAGAAAACAAAATATTCATTAAAATGGTCTTAGCGGGATGAGATTTGAGAGGAAAGACTGTTTATGAAAACATATTTTCAAAAAGCAGCAGCGCTTGGCTGCTTCTGCGTGGCAGTTACGTTGACTGCCTGCGGAGGCGGCCAGGGGCTGCAAAGTGATTTTAACGATACAAAGACAAAAGATACGAAAACAAAAGAGACAGAGAATGGTTCGGGAGAAACGAAGGGAGATTTTCCGGCCATGGCATGGGAAGCCTATGCGGACACTCCGGTAGACCTGGACTGGTATGTGAATTTCTCCTGGTTTGAGACGGGATGGGGAGAGAACATGGTTTCCCGGAAAATCACGGAGGAGACGGGGGTGAGCGTGAATTTCATTACTCCGGCGGGTTCGGAGACGGAGAAGATGAACTCTATGATCGCTTCCGACACATTGCCGGATATTATTACTCTGGGATGGTGGGAGACGCAGGCGCAGCAGATGGTGGAGTACGATATGGTATATGCGCTCAATGAGCTGGCAGATCAGTATGATCCCTATTTTTATGAGGTGATCGATCCGGACACGGCATCGTGGTATACCAAGGAGGACGGCAATATCTACTGTTACCCCAGCTCTTCCTATACTCCCGCAGATTATGAAACCTGTGATAATATCGGTTCCAATGAGAATTTTCTGGTGAGGAAAGATATTTACGAGGCCATCGGCAGTCCGGATATGACCACGCCGGAAGGGTTCTGTCATGCGGTGAAGGAGGCGGTAAGGCTGTTCCCCGAGGTGGAGGGATATCCGCTGATTCCCATCGGAGCGGATGAATTCCGTTGGGACGGCTGCAACTCCTTTGACAAATATCTGAAGGATTTTCTGGCAGTTCCCAATGAAAAGGACGGGAAGGCTTATGACCGTACCCTGGATGAGGACTATATTGCCTGGTTGAAGGTTTTCAGGCAGTTGGCGGAGGAAGGCTATCTGGTCAATGATATTTTCGTTGACCGCAGAACTCAGATTGAAGAGAAGCTTGCCAGGGGAAGATATTTCTGTATGTTTTATCAGGGCCAGGATATGCTGGATCAGCAAAAGACCCGGTATAAAGAGGATCCGGACAGTGTTTATATAGCGGTGGAGGGTCCGAAAAATTCCCGGGGGGATGATCCGGTGCTTCCGGGGACCAGTATCAACGGATGGACGGTAACCTTTATCTCCAAAAACTGCCGGAATCCGGAGCGGGCGATTGCCTTTCTGTCCTATCTGATCAGTGAGCACGGTCAGAAGCTGATTTATCTGGGCGTGGAGGGAGAAATGTACGATATGGTGGATGGTACTGCGGTGCTTTATCCAAAGGTGCAGCAGCTTCTGGATACGGACAGGGAGGAGTACGACAGAATTTACGGAGCGGATGATGCCTACTGGATGCTGCAGGATAATGTGATGCAGATGAAATGGGGAAGGGCGCTTCCCGATGCGGAGCGGCAAATCAAGGAATGGTCCTATCCCTACAGCTATTATGCGGGACAGTATGAGGTGAACTATGCTTCGGGAACGGAAGCGGCCAACATCAATGCCAAGGTGCAGCAGGTTTGGGGCAAGACCCTTCCGCAGCTTCTGCTGGCTGATTCGGAGGAGGAGTTTGACCGTATTTTTCAGGAGTTTGTGGAGAAACGGGCTTCCTACGGGTACGAAAAGGTGCTGGAGGAAAATACCCGGCAGATTGCCTTGCTGAAAGAGAAGCTGGGAATGGCAGAGTGAACAGAACCGGGCGGAAAACAGAAGGCGGCAGATTGGGAGAAGAACGGATATGAAATGGTTTGCAAAACAGAAATTGAATGTCAAATTCACGGAGGTAATCGGTCTGATTGTGTTTATTCCCATATTGGCCATCTATCTTATGCTGTTTCATAATCTGAAGCAAACCACCATCACTCAGGTGAAAGAGTTTACCATGGAGGAGATGCGCCAGACCTACGGTGAGATTCAGAAAACGGTGGATCTTTGCAATATGTCCACCCAGATGTTTTTAAATAATCAGAATCTTTCTGATTTTCTGGCGAAGCTGATGCGGGGGGATGAGATTTCTGCGGAGGAGATCGTGAATTTTTATCAGAATGATATTGCTATGCTGGAACGCCTCGTGAACAGCAATCCGTACCTATACCGGATTCGGGTCTACGCCCAGAGCGATGATTTTTCGGAGATGATGCCTATTTTATTCCACCATCAGCGGATGGAGGAGCTTACCTGGGCTTCCACCTATGTGTCCGGGCAGTGGCAGATGGACTATTCCGACAATGTGTTTGGCAGTTCTTCCGGTCGTTCGGTGGAGCATGTCATGGCTCTGGTAACGGATATTCAGGATTATGAGCTGGGAACTATCGGTGTTTTGGAGGTGGCGGTGGATATGAGCCGCATCCTTCCCCAGCTTTTTGAAACGGAGGGAAGCTCCTGGGGCTGTTTTTTGGATGAACAGGGAACGGTTTACACTGGAATGAAGGAAAGCGAATTTTCCGGTCTGGAGCAGGAAATTGCAAAGAGAGCCTGGACTGGAGCCGGTGAGGAGGAATACTGTGAGCAGCTTACCATCGGCAGGGAGCAGGTGATAATGGGCTGTGTTCCCGTGAAGGAGCTTTCCGGATACCTGGTACGGCTGGTCAGCGTAAAGGAGGATCTGGCGGGCATTGACCGTCAGAGAAATGTATTTCTGTTGGTGGTAATGGGTTTCTTTTTTTTGGTGATGCTGTTGATTGATCAAGTTGTGAGAGCTCTGCTGAAGCGCTTCTACAGCATCATCGGAACGATCCGGCAGGTACAGGACGGCGATCTGGCGGTGCGGGCGTCGGTAGAGGGAAAGGATGAAATCGGCGAGCTGGGGACACAGATCAACAAGATGCTGGAACGAATTGGAAGTCTGATTCAGGAGAATGTGGATCATGAGAGGCTGATGAAAAATTCGGAAATCCGGGCGCTGCAGAATCAGATCAACGCCCATTTTATCTATAATGTATTAGAGTCCATCAAGATGATGGCGGAAATTAACGAGGAATATGATATTTCGGATGCGGTGACATCCCTGGGCAGGCTTTTACGCTACAGCATGCGCTGGACCTCCCAGAATGTGACGGTGCGTCAGGAAATTCAATATATCAGAGATTATCTGGATCTGATCAATCTTCGGTACGATTATGAGATCACGCTGTCACTGAAGATTTCCGATCTGATTTATGAACAGAAGATACCCAAAATGTCTCTGCAGCCCATTGTGGAAAACGCCATTTATCACGGTATCGAGGAGCTGGCGGAGGATGCCAGCATTTATATCAAGGCTCTGGAATATGAGGACTATTTTGTATTGGAGATCACGGATTCAGGCCGGGGAATGACGCCGGAGCAGGTGCGTCAACTGGAACAGAAGATTGCGGGGGAGATCGAGGTCAGCGGCGGTTCCGGAAACGGCATAGGACTGAAAAATGTACAGGACCGAATCCGCATTGCCTTTGGGGAACCCTACGGCATCGGCGTGGTGTCCCGGGAGGGCTGTTATACGAAGGTGACGGTAACGATTCCGATTACGGAGAGGGAGGAGAAAGCGTAGCATGAAAAGTCTGTTGATTGTGGAAGATGAAAAGATGATTCGCCAGGGGATTGTGACCATGGTAAAGCGTTCCCCGGTTCCCGTTGAGGAGGTATTGGACTGCAGAAATGGAGAGGAGGCCCTGGAGATCCTGCGTTCCCGGAAGATTGACGTGATGTTCACGGATATCCGGATGCCGAAGATGGACGGAATTTCTCTGATCCGGCATCTGGAGGAGCTGCCGGAACCTCCTAGGACCATTGTGATCAGCGGTTACGAAGATTTTAACTATGCAGTGGAGGCTATGAGGGGCGGGGTGAGCGATTATCTTTTGAAGCCCATTGAGCGGGAAAAGGTGTATGAGCTTCTGAGCAAGCTGGACAAGGAGCTGGAACGGGAGCAGACGAAGAAAAGCGCCGGCCGGAGGCTGGGCCGGCAGCAGCTTCGTTACGCCATTGTGAGCAGGCAGATTCCGGAGGAGGAGTATGCGGATCTGGAAACGAAGTTTGCGGAGGAGAAGGAGTATCTGTGCTGTATCTGCTGCTGTTCTCACAGGGTGATCGAGGATGAGGCGGATCGGGTGCAGCTTTGCGGTATTGAGGGACAGTCCGTCTTTTTCCTGCGACCGGATCAGGAGACAAAGCTGCAGCCGATTTTGGAGGAATACTGTGTGGGCGTCAGTCAAACGCACAGAGGTATTCGCGAGGTACGCAGTGCATATGAGGAAGCGCTTGCGGCTAGAAAGACTGCTTTCATTACAGGAAAACGCAGGGTGACTGCGGACGAGATTACGGCCGGATGGGGGGGTGTTTCCGGGGATGAAACCGGACGGGAGAATTTATCCGCAGCGGTATCGTCTGAAGCGGTGCCTTTCGGAGCGGCATTGACGGGAGGAGTATCGGCAGAAACGGCATTCTATGGGACGAGGGAAAGTATCCCGGGGAATTTTACGGATCAGTTTGTGCAGCTTTTCGGCACGGAGAAGGTGCAGAATGGATTGAAGCAGTTGGAGAATTATTACTTTCAGGCGCGCCGGGGAAAGATTGACGCAGAGCAGTTGATGGAAACAACGCAGACGATCCTGGAGCAGTTGCTGGAGACCTACAAAAACGTACTGGAGGCGGATATGGCCGGCTACATGCGGCTGAGACAGCCTTTGACTTTTAATGATGCAGCCTCCTTCCTGGAGGAATTCCGCAGTTGGATTTTGCAGATGCGGGAAATCATTGCGATCCAGTTCAGCGATTATCGAAATAAAGAAAAGATTAATATGGCAGTGGCATATATCAAAGAACACTATGACAGAGAACTGAATATGGCCATGGTATCCAATTATATTTCCATGAATTACTCTCTTTTTTCTCTCAGCTTTAAGCAGTATACAGGAATGAACTTCGTCAGTTACCTGAAAATGATAAGGATCCGGGAGGCAAAACGTCTGCTGGAAGAGACGGATGAAAAAATTATCGAGATCAGCCAGAGGGTTGGATATGAGAATGAAAAACATTTTATGAAAACCTTCAAAAGTGTCTGCGGTGTTTCCCCATCGGAATACAGGAAAAATATGCAGATGGGAAGGAATCGTGAATAGGACGGACCGATTGTTTTGCGGGACGTGTTTTGGCAGGATAGTGACAGGAGAAGCCGCAGAGAGGTTCCTGTAAGGGAGGAAACCAGGGAACGGCTGAATAGATTTATGCAGAAGGGAGCCGCTGCAAAGTAGACGAGTAATCCTCTGCGGAGCAATGGCTCCTCTTTTTTTGTTTTGACCGGCCCGGCTTGTTGCTTGAATGTTGAATAGGAAATGTGTATAATTTAGTTGTTCAGAAGCAATTTGAAAATCGGGAGGTTTATGGAAATAGATATGACAGAAGAGGAAAGGATTACAGAAACTGTGAAGCAGATCATGAACCAGGGGATGACTTATGGAGCGGAGCAGTCGGTGGAGTCTCCGCCGGTGGCTGTAGATTTCTGGGAAGAGTCAAAGCAGTTTGAAGAGTTGATGGTGATGTATGAATGTGCCATTAAAGAGGTGCAGACAAAGCTGGAGATTCTGGACAGGGAGTTTTCGGTGCTTCATAAGCGGAATCCCATTTCCAGCATTGAGAGCCGGGTGAAAAGTCCCATGAGCATCTACCGGAAGCTGAAAAAGGACGGACTTCCGGTAAATGTAAAGACGATCATGCGGAATTTAAACGATGTGGCGGGGATCCGGGTGATCTGCAATTTTATCGATGATATTTATGACATTGTCCGGATGGTGGCAAAGCAGGATGATCTGCGGGTCGTCAGTATCAAGGATTATATCCGCCATCCGAAGGATAACGGATACCGCAGTTACCATATGATCGTGGAGGTGCCGGTATTTTTTTCACGGAAAAAGCAGATTATGCGGGTGGAGATACAGATCCGCACGATTGCAATGAATTTCTGGGCCAGTCTGGAGCACCAGATCCGGTATAAAAAGAACATCGAAGGAATGGAAGGCATTGAGGATATCAGCCGGGAGCTTTATGAGGCGGCGGAGATCATTGCCCAGACAGACGAAAAAATGCAGATGATAAAATATAAGATCGACCAGTTTGCAGACATGGATTAAAGTAACAGTTTGGCTGAGAGCTGAACTGTTACGGATTAAATGCAGGACGGCCCCGGAGAAACTGCGGGCGGGGAGGATTGGGATGTTCACATATTTATCATAAACCTGTGTTAGGATAATGCAAAGAGGCTGGAGCCCGCTTAGGTTTATGCAAATAGATATGAGAAAACGGCGGAAGGAGATGGTTCTATGGATACGTTGAAGGTACTGGTTGTGGATGATGAGAGCAGGATGCGCAAGCTGGTCAGAGATTTTCTGGTAAAAAAGGATTTTGAGGTGCTGGAGGCGGAGGACGGCGCAGAGGCGATTGACATATTTTTTGATACGAAGGATATTTCTTTGATTATTCTGGATGTGATGATGCCAAAGATGGATGGCTGGCAGGTGTGCAGGGAGATCCGGAGATATTCGAAGGTGCCGATTATCATGCTGACTGCCAAAAGCGATGAACGGGACGAGCTGCTGGGCTTTGAGCTGGGCGTAGATGAGTATATATCCAAGCCCTTCAGTCCCAAAATTCTTGTGGCCAGGGTGGAGGCGATCCTGCGCAGGACAAATGCCATCAATCCGGAGGAGGTGCTGAAGGCCGGGGCGATTGCGATCAACAAGGCGGCTCATCAGGTGACGATTGACGGAAAAAATGTGGATTTAAGCTACAAGGAGTTTGAACTGCTTACCTATTTTGTGGAGAATCAGGGCCTGGCGCTTTCCAGAGAAAAGATTTTAAACAGCGTTTGGAACTATGATTATTTTGGAGATGCCCGGACCATCGATACGCATGTAAAAAAGCTGCGCAGTAAGATGGGGCAGAGGGGAGACTATATCAAAACCATCTGGGGAATGGGCTATAAGTTTGAGGTGGATGAATGAAACGTTCAATAGCCAAAGAAATGACCGTCATTTTCATTGGCCTGATGGGACTGGTGCTGTCGGCAAATCTGCTTATTAACAATTTTTTTATGGAGCGGTTTTATATTCTGAAGCTGCAGAAAACACTGGTGAAGGCCTATACGCTGATTGATGAGCACATTCAGGAGGGGCAGGTGGATACGGAGTTTTTCACCTCCGATTTCCAGGAGATGTGCAGTACGAATAATATCACTATGGTGGTGGTAAACAAGGAGTACCACATGGTGATGGCGGTACGGGATGTCCAGGGGACAGACGACGGCAGTACACTGATGCAGGTACGTCTATTTGGCTATACCACGGGGATTGATACGGATGATGCCCAGGTGCTGCTGCAGACAGACCGCTATACCATACAGAAAAAAATGGATCAGAAAATTGATATGGGATATCTGGAGATCTGGGGCAGCCTTTCCTGCGGCTATTATTTTATGATGCGGATTCCTCTGGAGAGCATCCGTATTAGCGCCGGAATCTCCAATGAGTTTATCCTGTACATTACGCTGATTGCTGTGCTGATCAGCTTTATGCTGATTTGGTGGCTTTCCAGAAGAATTACAAAACCCATCCGGGAGCTGACGGACCTGTCCGGACGGATGGCGAATCTGGATTTTGATGCAAAATATACCAGCGGAGGCGAAGATGAGATCGGTCAGTTGGGACAGAACTTTAATCAAATGTCAGAAACCCTGGAGACCACCATCTCCCAGCTAAAATCAGCCAATGTGGAGCTGCAGCGGGATATTGAGAGAAAAACCCAGATCGATGAGATGCGGAAGGAATTTCTTTCCAATGTGTCCCATGAATTAAAGACGCCTCTGGCGCTGATACAGGGATATGCGGAAGGCTTAAAGGAATGCGTCAATGACGATGCGGAAAGCCGGGAGTTTTACTGCGAAGTGATCATGGACGAAGCCGGGAAAATGAATGAGATGGTAAAAAAACTGCTGACGCTGAATCAGTTGGAATTTGGAAATGACCAGGTGGAAATGGAGCGGTTTGATCTGGTGCCGCTGATTCAGGGAAAGCTTCAGTCGATTCAGATATTGGCGCAGCAGAAGGAAACACAGATCAGCTACAGCGGAAGCAGCAGCCTTCATGTCTGGGGAGATGAGTTCAAGGTGGAGGAAGTGTTGACCAATTACCTGAGCAATGCGCTGAACCATGTGGATGGAGAAAAGAAAATCGAGATCCGGGCCGGCCGGCAGGGAAATAAGGTACGCATCTCTGTGTTTAACACGGGACAGCCGATTCCGGAGGAGGATCTGAACCAGATCTGGGTGAAGTTTTATAAGGTGGATAAGGCCAGGACACGGGAGTACGGCGGAAGCGGCGTTGGGCTTTCTATCGTAAAGGCAATTATGGATTCCTTTCATCAGGCATACGGTGTGGAGAATTTTGATGACGGCGTGGAATTCTGGTTTGAATTGGAATCGGCGGACGGAGGACGGCTTTCAGAGCCGGAACAGAGAAGCTTGCCCGGGCCGGAGATGGAAGCAGGAAGAGAGTAGATAAAGAGGAGAAAGGGAATGAGTAAAGTAGCGGTGGTGGGCGGCGGAGCGGCCGGCATGTTTGCCGCCATAGCGGCGGCCGGCTGCGGTCATCAGGTAGAGCTGTATGAAAAAAATGAAAAGCTGGGGAAAAAAATATATATCACCGGAAAGGGACGGTGTAATCTGACGAACCGCTGTGATATGGATACGCTGTTTGACAGTGTCTGCAGGAACCGGAAATTTCTGTACAGCGCATTTTATGGATTTACGACTCAGGATGCAATCGATTTTTTTGAAGGCTGCGGGATGAAAACAAAAACCGAACGGGGAAACCGGGTATTTCCGGTATCGGATCATTCTTCGGATGTGATCGGGGCCCTGGCGGGGGAATTAAAGCGGCGGAGGGCGGTCATTCATCTACGGACAGAGGTGAAGGAGCTGCTGCTGGAGCCCGGCCCGGAGGCATTGGAACAGGAAAAGGAGCAGAGAAAAGGGCAAAAGGAAGAACGGAAACCGGAAAAAAAACGGAGGGAGTGCGGAAGGGTCCGGGGAATACGGCTGGCAGACGGAACGGAGGTTTTGGCAGATGCGGTTATCGTAGCCACCGGCGGCTTGTCATATCCTTCCACAGGTTCTACGGGAGACGGATACCGGTTTGCAAAAGAGGCCGGCCATACGGTAACGGAGCTGTCTCCGTCTCTGGTGCCTTTGACTGTTCAGGAAGAGGATGCCAAGGAGATGCAGGGCCTTTCCCTGAAAAACGTACAGGTTTCTGTGCGTGACGGGAAAAAGCTTTTGTATGAAGCGTTTGGGGAAATGATGTTCACTCATTTCGGCGTTACCGGACCGCTTATTTTAAGCGCCAGCAGCCTGATACAGAAAAATCTGAAGGCTCATCCGCTGCAGATGCGGATCGATTTAAAACCGGCCCTGACGGAGGAGCAGCTGGATGCCAGGATTCTGCGGGAATTTGAACAGAATAAAAACCGGCAGTTTAAGAATATTCTGGGGGCTCTGTTTCCGGCAAAAATGATTCCGGTTATGATACGCCGCAGCGGGATTGAGCCGGAAAAGGCAGTTCATGATATCTCGCGGGAGGAGCGGCAGGCACTGATTCATGCGGCTAAGGAATTTGGGCTGACCATAACGGGGCTTCGGGGGTATCAGGAGGCAGTGATTACCAGGGGCGGAGTGTCAGTTAAGGAAATACGGCCTGCTACCATGGAGTCTAAGCTGGTGCGGGGGTTGTATTTTGCAGGAGAGGTGCTGGATCTGGATGCGGTGACAGGCGGATTTAATCTGCAGATTGCCTGGTCCACCGGATATGCGGCCGGAAACGGAATTGACGGTGCGCAAGCGGGAGCTGTGTAAGACGGATGAGGAGAGAAAAAATGACAGGAGGAAATGGTTATGAGCTTTAATATTGCAGTGGATGGACCGGCGGGGGCCGGGAAGAGCACGATTGCGAAAAGGGTGGCTGAGGAGCTGGGATTTGTGTATGTGGATACCGGAGCCATGTACCGCACGATTGCGCTGGGATTGCTGAGAAAAAATGCGGACTGCTCCGATGAGGCGCAGTTGGAGGCTGCTTTGCAGGATATAGAAGTAAGTATTACCTATGAAAATGGCCAGCAGCAGATGCTTCTGAATGGAGAAAATGTGACCGGATGCATCCGGACGGAGCAGGTAAGCCAGATGGCCAGCATCTCCTCCGCAATCCCCATGGTGCGGGCAAAGCTGCTTCAGATGCAGCGTTCTATGGCAGCCAGCACAGACGTGCTGATGGACGGGCGGGATATCGGGACAAAGATCCTGCCGGATGCTCAACTGAAGATTTATCTTACCGCCAGTATAGAGGCCAGAGCAAAACGCCGGCATCTGGAGCAGGAAGCAAAGGGAGAGAATTGTACTCTGGAGGAAATCGAAAAGGATATCCGGGTGCGGGATTATCGTGATATGAACCGGGAGGAAGCACCGCTTTGCCAGGCCGAGGATGCCGTGCTGGTGGATTCCTCTGATATGACGGTAGAAGAGGTGGTGCAGCGTATCGTTGCGCTGGTGAAAGATCGAATCTGAAAAACGGGGGGCAAAGAGCGGATGGAAGTAATCGTAGCGAAAACAGCCGGATTTTGTTTCGGGGTGCGCCGTGCGGTAGATACGGTCTATGAGCAGGTGGAAACAGGGGTGAAGCCTATTTATACCTATGGCCCGATTATCCACAATGAAGAGGTGGTGCATGATCTGGAGGAAAAGGGAGTCCGGGTCATTCACGGAGAAGAGGAGCTGAGGCAGATTTCGGAGGGCACTGTCATTATCCGTTCCCACGGCGTGGCAAGGAACATTTATACGCTGATTCAGCAGCAGGGGCTGACGCTGGTGGACGCCACCTGTCCCTTTGTGAAGAAGATCCATAAAATTGTCCGCCAGAAGAGCGAGGATGGATATGAGATCGTAATCATTGGAAATGCATCTCATCCGGAGGTGGAAGGGATACAGGGCTGGGCACTTCGGCCGGCGGCTGTCATAGAGACAGAGGAGGAAGCCAGAAAATATCGTTCGAAAGAGGGAAAACCACTGTGTATTGTGAGCCAGACGACATTTAATTACAAGAAATTTGATAAATTAGTTGAAATTATTTCAAAAATGCGATATGATAATCCTGATGTTTTGAATACTATTTGTAATGCGACGGAAGAACGCCAGACGGAAGCAAGGGCCATTGCCCGAAAAGCGGATGCCATGATTGTGATCGGCGGGAAACACAGTTCGAATACGCAGAAGTTATTTGAAATATGCAAAAAAGAATGTGCAAATACTTACTATATACAGACACTCGTTGATTTGGATATTCGGCTATTGCCATCCAGGGGTTGCGTAGGTATTACAGCAGGGGCATCGACCCCAAATAATTTGATTGAGGAGGTTTCAAAACAATGTCGGAGTTAAGTTTTGAACAAATGCTGGAAGAATCATTTAAAACAATTCATAATGGAGAGGTAGTCGAAGGCACTGTCATCGATGTGAAAGAGGACGAGATCATCTTAAATATCGGATGTAAGGCTGACGGTATTATTACCAGAAGCGAGTACACCAACGAGTCAAATGCAGACCTTCGTGATTTGGTTCATGTGAATGATACGCTGGAAGCAAAGGTTCTGAAGGTGAATGACGGAGAAGGCCAGATTCTTCTTACTTATAAGAGACTGGCTGCAGAAAAAGGAAATAAGAGACTGGAAGAGGCATTCGAAAACCATGAAGTTCTGACTGCACCGGTGGTTCAGGTGCTGGCAGGCGGTTTGAGCGTAGTAGTGGAAGAAGCCCGTGTATTTATTCCGGCCAGCCTTGTTTCCGATACTTTCGAGAAAAACCTGGAGAAATATGCAGGTCAGGAGATTGAATTTGTGATCACAGAGTTCAATCCCAAGAGAAGAAGAATTATCGGCGACCGTAAGCAGCTTCTGGTTGCAAGAAAAGCCGAGATGCAGAAAGCGCTGTTTGAGCGCATCCAGGTGGGTGACACGGTAGAAGGTGTTGTAAAGAACGTTACCGATTTCGGTGCATTTATTGATCTGGGCGGAGCAGACGGCCTGCTTCATATTTCCGAGATGTCCTGGGGACATGTGGAAAACCCGAAGAAGGTATTCAAGGTTGGCGAGAAGCTGAGCGTTCTGATCAAAGACATCAGCGGTGTGAAGATCGCTCTGAGCCTGAAATTCCCGGATCAGAATCCGTGGCTGAATGCAGCAGAGAAGTTTGCGGCAGGCAATGTAGTGACCGGTAAGGTAGCCCGTATGACTGATTTTGGTGCATTTGTAGAGCTGGAGCCGGGCGTAGATGCTCTGCTTCATGTATCTCAGATTTCCCATGAGCATGTGGATAAGCCTGCTGATGTTCTGAAGGTGGGACAGGAGATTACTGCAAAGGTGGTAGACTTCAATGAAGCCGACAAGAAGATCAGCCTGAGCATGAAGGCTTTGGAGACTGTTGCTCCTGCAGAGGAAGCTCCGGTGGAGGAATAAAGCAGTTCCATAAAATCCGTGCTTCGGAAGATGGCGAATAGAAAGCCATATGGAAGGTTGTTTATGTAAAAGAAAGGCTGCTGTAAAATATCAGTTTGCGGATCCTGGGTTCGCAGATCGATATTTTGCAGCAGCCTGTTTTGATGCCATAACACGTCCTGTTCATTCAGCGGATGCAGCGAAGCCATGCCAGAAGGTAATCCGCCAGGCGTTCGGTATCCGTAAGAAGCTCCTCCTTCCAGGCAAACCAGGTATAGGGATCCTTTAAGCTGCGGCGGAGCGCAGGTGTAAAGAGCTCCTCCGGCTGAGGAAGAAAGGCGCCGGACTGCCGGATATAGCAGTTTTCCGCTTTGGCCGGGCAGCGGTACTGCTTATCCACATAGGCCGCCACACTTTTATGTATCGCCTGATCCTCCTGAGGCAGATAGTAGTAATTTTTGTAATCCGGAAAATAGTAATAAAGCGTATCCTGCCGCACAGAAAGCATCAGCTTTCCGGTGCGGTTTTTTAAAGTCAAATATCCCACATCCAGAGACTTTGAAACCGGAATCGGAACCGGAACGGCCAGAAGGAAGGTAAAAAGAAGGTCCGCAGAGCCATTTCCGGAAGAAATCATTTCGGTACGGACCAGGCCGGCCGTACCGGCGGAGAGGGTCACGTCCGGAGCCAGGCCGGCCGTGCCGACAGAGAGGATCTCATCCTGGGCTAAGCCGGCCGTACCGGCGGAGAGGATCTCATCCGGGAATAAGCGGATCTGCTCTGTCTGCAGGAAATTCAGATACCCGTACAGTGAAGTAAGGGAAAACATTCCCTCCACATCCTCCTTGTTATGCAGCAGCAAAAGCTCCAGCAGCTTTGCGTCTCCGGTTTTGCAAAATTCCCGGTAAACAGGAATCAGCCGTCCGCCGTCATACTGATCATCCCGGTTCAGTCCCAGAAAAACTTCCAGAGATTTTTGATTCATGTGATCCAGCTTCAAAAATCCTTTCAACGGACGGAAATCAATGTACAGATCCACGGAGGTTTTCCCGGAAAAAGGAGAGGAAAGCTGATGCTGCGCATATTTTTCCTCTGTGTAAGGGAGATCAAATCGTTTTCCATTAAAATGAATTAATGTTTCATATGGTTCTGCATAGTTTGCAAATGCCTGCAGCAGGGCGGGCTCTTCCTGTGGCTGTTCGCTCATCCATTGGGTAATTCGCCAATGAGAGACAGCCTCCGGATTTTCTTGCCGGACGGAAAAGTCTTTTGTGATTTTGCAGGCTGCCCCGATTAAATAAAGGTGAGAGGAGGCCGCCCGGAAACCGGTGGTTTCGATGTCAAAAAAAATACAATTTTCCGGGTTAAGACCACGGGAAAACAGATATTGTTCTGTAACAGAAATCTCGTAGGTATGTGTAATCATATGTTGCTCCAGTAATATTTTTTCGCAAAACCCCGTGAAAAATTATTTTTCCGATGGAATTTTTGTACAGCATAAGTAGTTTATCACAAAATCAGAGGAAAGAGCAGTCTGTATTTTCCGGAAAAGTGATGAAAAAATGACAAATCGGGACATTTTTTTCTATATTCCGGAAGTGCTTTGCGGATTGAAAAAGAAAAAGGTATCTGCTATCATAGCCACTGAGGTGAAAGACATGGACAGAACAGAGCGGAAAAACAGATGGCTTTGCATAGTGCTTATCATGGGAGTGCTTCTGACAGGCATTTGCTATGTTTGCATGGAAGCGGAATCTGTCCGTATTGCAATGGATACGTCCGACGGAAAGCTGATTTCCGACTTTTTCACCCAGGCAGCGTTTGCGCAGAAGGAACACGTGAATTCGGAGGAAGTGTCCGGATTGACTCTTTTTTCTCAGGGGATAGAGACAGAGGAGCGTGAACAGAGAACGGAGGATGCGCAGGCAAGGCTGCTGTTTTTCTTTTGGTTGGCGGTTCTGCCGATCTTATCTCACTGCAATGCGAAAAATAACTGGAATTTGATGGAGGTAAGCAAGCAAAAACAGAATATCCTGATCAGCTATATCCATCAGAAGGATGGTTCCAAGCGCAAATAACCTCATAGAGTCAAATACCCCGCAGCAAGCTGACGGGGCATCAAGCTTGTAACGCAGCAGAACTGCGGGGTATTCGACCCTCGCGGCATTCGCCAAATACGTGCGCAAGTGCGCGTGCTTGGCTCATTGCTTGCGGGAATAAATCAGATTTGTCCGTGCAAAGATGCAGGGGCTTATTTGTCATGGAATTATTTAAAATATGAGGAGAAAAGTAAAAAATGTTAGCGCAAATTTTGGCAGTCGTAATCTTTCTTGCGATGTTTATTTTAATTATTACAGAAGTTATGGAGCGCCATGTGATTACTTTAATCTGTGCGGCGCTGTCCATACTGCTGGTGTTCGGTCTTGGGATGCACAGCATGGATGCTGTTGTGCGTACTTTGAATATTCAAAGTATTTTTACAAAAGGCTTCTGGTATACGGCGGGAGAGGCTTCCGAAGCCTCCACAGGAATTAACTGGGAAACTATTTTGTTCATAGCAGGCATGATGATCATGGTGGAGGGAATGGCCAGGGCCGGATTTTTCCGCTGGCTCTGTATGCAGATCGCCCGTTTGGTACACTATCAGGTAATTCCCATTTTTCTTACCTTTATGGTTTTATCTTTTGGGCTGGCTATGTTTATAGACAGTATTACGGTGATTCTGTTTCTGGCGGCGGTGACGATTGAGCTGTCCCAGCTTTTGAAGTTCCAGCCGGTTCCTATGGTTTTAGCAGAAATATTCTGTGCCAATCTGGGAGGCTCCGCTACTATGTGCGGAGATCCGCCAAACATCATTATTGGTACTTCCCTGGGATACTCTTTTTCTGATTTTATTACAAACACCGGTGTGATGGCCGTTGTTTCTCTGGCGGCGGTTATGATTTATTTTTATCTGATTTTCCGAAAGGAGCTGACGGTCAATGCTTCTGCCAGTCAGGATCCGTCCGCCTATCCCAGCCCATCCAGCGCTATTACGGACAAAAAGAGCTTTATTGCCAGCACAGTTATTTTCCTGTGTGCGGTGATCCTTCTGATTACGCATGCTCAGACGGGGCTGACGGTATCCTTTATCGGGACAGTGATAGCCTTGATTACGCTGCTGGCAGCCGGGAAGGATGCGATCAAACTGCTGAAAAAGGTGGATTACAAAACTCTGCTGTTTTTTGTGGGATTGTTTGTGGTCGTGGGAAGCCTGGAAGAAACAGGTATCCTGGAGCTGCTGGCCGGAGTGATTGAAAAAATAAGCGGCGGAAACACATATTTGATGATCGGTATTATTGTGTGGATATCGGCCATCGCCAGCGCTTTTATTGATAATATTCCTTTTGCAGCAACTATGATCCCGGTGATCAGTAATCTGGCAGCCAGCACATCGGGAGTGAATCTGTCTGTTCTGGCCTGGACACTGGCCATCGGTACGGATATCGGCGGGAGCGCTACGCCCATCGGAGCCTCTGCAAATGTAGTAGGGATCGCAACCGCTTCTAAGGAAGGATATATCATTAAATGGGGAAGGTATTGCAAAGCGATGGCTCCTGCGACTATAATAGTGGTAGGAATATCCATGGGAATGATTTTTCTGAGATATTTGTAGTAGAAAGGGGGAAATGCCATGAAGCAGATGATAATTTCTGTTGGGCGCGAATTTGGAAGCGGAGGCCATGAGATCGCCATGAAGCTGGCAGAGCATTACGGACTGCCGCTCTATGACCATAACCTGCTGGATGAAATAGCCGCCAAAAGGGGCCTGGATATTGAGGATTTAAGAGATTATGATGAAAAAAAGCGCAATAAGCTGCTTTACCGCAGTGTCAAGGGGATGAACAGCTCCCCATCCCACAATGTGGCGCAGCTCCAATTTGATTATTTAAAGGAAAAGGCAGCTTCCGGAGAATCCTTTGTGGTGGTTGGGCGCTGCTCTGAGACCATACTGAAGGGATACAAGGGACTGATATCTATTTTTATACTGGCAGACCTGGAAGCGAAGGTGCCTCGTATTATGCACATTTACAATAAAAATGCGGAGGAAGCAGAGGCGCTGGCTCATGAAAAGGACAGGCGCAGAAAGAAATACCACAATAGCCATTGTCCGATAAAATGGGGGGATTCCAGAAATTATGATGTGAGTATCAACAGCACAAAGCTTGGGATCAACGGCACGGCAGATATGCTGATTCGGTACATTGATGAAAGAAGGGCCGGAAAGAAAAAGTGAGCCGTTTTTAGCGGATTTAGCGGATTTAAGTGAAAAAGTACTGGACTAATCTGTCGATTTGTGAGAAAATAAATCCAAACGGGCAGTGAACCTTACCACCCTTATTACCCACGGAGGGATCAATGGAAAGGTGGAGTCTGGCCGCGGCACGCTATTAACTATCGAAAGGAGTTTTAAAATGATTTATTCACGCGAAGTAGAAGAAATGTGCCCAGTAGCACAGGGCGTTCATCATGGCGCTGCTCCGATTCCGGAAGAAGCAAAATGGGTTC
>JAUNON010000093.1 GCA_030537145.1 Lachnospiraceae bacterium
GCTGCATTTCCGCCAGCCGATTTCCTATCCGCTATATTTCTACTTTCTGCATTTCTATTCGCTGATTTCCTATCCACTGCATTTCTTTCGGCTGATTTCCTGTTCTCTGTTTTCATTTTGCCCCGCCTTCCGCATATTCTTCTGTCTGCCGCCTTTTTTCCAGCGTCCAAACCCAATGCTTCTATACTCCCTCTCCGTTAAACGGAGGAATGAAGCTTTCCTTCGCTGTTTCTCCTTCCTGAACGAATCCGTTTTCCAGGCCCAGGGACAGAGCATAATCCACCAGTCTCCCGTACTCCCTTTCCGTCACCTTCCGGGACAGCAAGGGATCGTTTGCCATTACCGGCATCGGCGTATATTGATTCATCAGGCTGATATAAATTTGATTTCCGTAGGTACGAAAAAGATATTCTGTCACCTTTTTGGAGTCAGATACATGGCCCGGCAGTAGAAGATGCCGCACGATAACTCCCCGCTTCATTATGCCCCGGCCGTCAAACTCCGGCAGCCCCGCCTGCCGCACCATCTCCTCCAGTGCAGTCTTTGCTGTCTGTGCATAATCTTCCGCATTGGAATACCTTCGGGCAAGATCACTGTCCATATATTTAAAATCGGGCAGGTAAATATCTACCAGCCCTTCTAATAGCTTCAATGTTTGGCTTTTCTCGTACCCGCTGCTGTTGTACACCACCGGGATGGACAGCCCTTTTTCCTTTGCCAGCTTCAGCGCCGCTGCCGTCTGGGGCACATAATGCCCCGCAGTTACCAGATTGATATTATTCGCATTCTGTGCCTGCAGGCGCAGAAACACCTGTGCCAACTGCTCCACAGTAATGATTTTTCCCCGTTTTCCCCCGGAGATTTCCCGGTTCTGGCAAAAAACGCAGCCCAGGGAGCAGCCGGAAAAAAATACGGTTCCGGAGCCTTCCCGTCCGGAAATGCAGGGCTCCTCCCACATATGGAGGGCCGCCCTTGCCACCATCAGGCGGGCATCCGTGCGGCAGTATCCCTTCTGTCCCTCCAGCCGGTTCACTCCGCAGTTTCTGGGACAAAGCCGGCATTCCCTCATAAAACGGGCAATCCATTTCTCCGGCTCTGCCGATCCCCGCCAGCTCATGCTCTCCCTTTTTCCGGGAGCTGTGCCAGAACAATCGCTGCAAACATCACTGCGCAGCCCAGCAGCTCCCGCATACTTAGATGCTGGTGCAGCAGCGCCCATCCGGCCAGGACGGACACTACGGACTCCAGGCTCAAAATCAGGGAAGCCACCGTAGGATCCATGTCCTTCTGTCCCACAATCTGTAACGTATAAGCTACGCCGCAGGACATCACTCCCGCATACAGGATGGGCATCCAGGCAGACAAGATGGAACCAATCCGGGGCTGCTCAAAGACCAGCATCAAAATCCCGGATAAAACGCCGGACACCAGAAACTGTATACACGACATTTTCACGCCGTCTACCATGGGTGAAAAATGATCGATGGTTAATATATGAAACGAGAAAAATAAGGCGCAAAGCAATACATAGGCATCACCCTTTCCCAGCGTGAATTTTTCTGTCATGCAAAGCAGATACAGCCCGGCCACTGCCAGAGCCACACTGATCCATACCCGAATGCCCGCTCCCTTCTTCAGAAAAATGCCAAGAACAGGAACCAAAACGATGTACATGGCCGTGATAAATCCGGCCTTCCCCACTGTGGTATAGCTGATGCCGATCTGCTGCAGATTGCTAGCAATGCACAGACAAATGCCGCAGCAGATACCGCCGGTCAGCAGTGTCTTATTTTTCCAGGAATCCGTTCTCTCATTCTTTCCCCGGCATTCCTGGCCGGAGCCCTCCAGGCCGCTGCAGTCCGTTCCCAATCCCATTTTCTGGTCTGCTTCTTTCTTCTTTCTGCTGTCCAGGAAATAAATGCAGGGAATTAAAACAATTCCTCCGATTACACTGCGGACCGCATTAAAGGTAAAGGGCCCCACATACTCCATTCCCACACTCTGAGCCACAAAAGCCACGCCCCAGATCAGAGCTGCCAGAAACAGCAGCAGCGGACTTTTTCTATTTTTCACTTTTTGCATTTGCGTTTTCCCTTCTTCTGTCGTTTTTAAGAATGGCCCTGCATTCTTACCTTATGCTTATCGTTTCGGAAAATACGGCGCACAGCCCAAAATCCTTCTCGCAGCTACTGTACCTTCACTTCTCCGGCCAGCACCTTTTTGTAATCCTCATAATTTTTCTTCAGCAGTTCCGGTGTATTCAGCTCATACGGACATTTACTCATACACTGTCCGCAGCCAAGGCAGCCCTCAATTTTCTTCATCTCCTCCTGCATTTCCTTCGTAAGCCAGGCCTTCGAAGGAGCTCTTCTCAGCATAAGAGACATACGGGCGCACTGGTTGATCATAATTCCGGCCGGACAGGGCATACAATAGCCGCAGCCCCTGCAGAAATCTCCGGTCAGCTCCTGCTGCTCCTTTTCAATATAAGCGGAAATCTCCGGCGTCATTTCCGGTGTCTGATCCATATAGCTCAGCCACTCCTCCAGCTCCGTTTCCTTCTGGATGCCCCAGATGGGCAGCACATTATCGAACTGCGCCATATAAGCCATGGCCGCTTCCGAACGGTTAATCAGCCCGCCGGCCAGCCCTTTCATGGCGATGAATCCCATATCCGCCTCCTTGCAGCTTTTCACCAGCTTCTGCTCCTTCTCTGAGGACAGATAGCTGAACGGATACTGCAGCGTCTCATACAGTCCGGAATTTACGATCTCCTCTGCGATAAACAGCTTATGAGTAGTAATCCCGATATGCCGGATCTTTCCCTGGGTCTTTGCCTCTTCCATACATTCATACATCCCGGTTCCGTCTCCCGGCCTGTAGCACTGATCTACACAGTGGAACTGATACAAATCCAGATAATCCGTTCTCAGATTGTTCAGCGTAGTTTCCAGTTGGCTCCAAAACTCCTCCGGGGTCTTGGCCGCTGTCTTGGATGCAAGACAGACCTTCCCGCGCATCCCGTCAAAGGCTGCTCCCACCTTTTCTTCACTGTCACTGTAAGCCCGGGCCGTGTCAAAAAAGCGCATACCGCCCTCGTAGGCCCGGCGCAGCAGCTTTACTGCCGTTTCCTGGCTCACACGCTGTATCGGAAGTGCTCCGAACGCATTCTGCGGTACTGTAATCCCCGTTTTTCCCAATGTAACCTGTCTCATCTTTTTCCTCCCTGCATACAGAAAGCCCTGTTTCGATCCCGATCTTCCAGAGCTTTCCTTGTTATTTGCTTTATTTTCGTTTTTGCGTTCCTTGTACGCAGCCGTTTTATTCTCATCCGTGCCGAAAGCGCCCCGAAAACGGCCTGCATAAGCTGCTTTCCCCGATTTTTTCATGCCTGCTTCCCAAAAGCTCCCTGCAAAAAAGGACTGTGCAGACAGCAATCTGCAAGACACTAAAAAGGCGGATGTTTATATTAAATCTACCACTGTCTCTGTCCCATGGCAAGTTTTTTTTGCCTGCCGCCTTCTTTAAAAATTCGGCCTGCGCATTCCTATCCTGCCTACAGCCCCGCCCTTGCTTCATTGCCGCAATGCGGCCTCCCGTTCATACTCCGCCGGGACAAATTCCTTCATCTTCCCTTTTCCGGATCGCTTCACCTGATACATGGCGTAATCCGCATACTTCTGCAGTTGTCCTAAAGATTCGCCGTCTGCATGGAACCAGGCAAAACCGCCGGATGCCCGCAGGAAATAACTCTTTTCATCCGGAAGCCGGATCATGGCTCCCCGAATGGAAGCCTGCAGCGCCTCAAGCTGCCTGCGCAGCTCTTCTTCTCTCTCGTATCCATAGAAAAACAGATTAAACTCATCTCCGGAAATTCTGGATATGACCGTATGCTCCGGCAGACAGCTTTGAAAAAGCTTGGCCGCCTCTTTAATATACCGGTCCCCTGCCTCATGTCCGTAAGTATCATTTACATATTTCAGGTTATCCAGATCCAGCATCAGCAGTCCGGCCGTTCCCAGCTCCTTCCCTTTCTCCTTCAGGAGACGCTCCGTTTCCCTCAGAAAGGCCCTTCGGTTCAAAAGTCCTGTCAGCGCATCGTGATCCCGCTCATATTCGATCCTCCGTTTTTCGATTACGGACCCGGTTACGTTTTCCGCCACGCCAGTATAGATCTCGTCCTTAACCACAAAACGCATTCTGACATAAATGAAATCATCACCGTCCGGGATCTCATACAGACGCTCGTTCCCGCCCTGTTCCTCTGCCGTCAGATATTTTTCATATTCCTTCATCTTTCCAAGAAAAGCTTCCAGCGCCATCTCCTGAGGGACGGCATCGAAATCTAGGAATATTTCAAAAAAATTATCCGAAAGGAACAGCTCCTTCGTAACGGAATTGTATTCAAAGCCGGCCATCTTAATACTGGACATTTTCAAAATATTGGTAAATTTCAACGCCGTATTCCGGATACTCCGGTCCAGCATCTCCATTTTCTGCACCAGCTTATCGATCTCCAGGATATGGGTCCGCTTCAGCCGCAATTCCCTTCCCGGAACCGAGGCCTCCGCCTGATCTGCCAGGGCACGAATAGGTCTTGAGACCAGATAACTGGCCCACAGACTGATGCAGCCCCCCATTAAAAGGAGCATTATCATGGCGGTACGGATAATCACCCTTAGTCCGGAGGAAAAAGAGAACAGCTCCTTTTCATCCACAATCCCCGCCAACAGCCACCTTTGCCCGCTGTAGGGCGTATTGGAAACATAAAGATCCAGATACTCCACTGCCGTATAGTATCTCTGCTTCCCTTCTATAATCAGGTAATCCTCGCCCTCCTCCTTCAGCTCCGTCTGCGCTGCGGAGGGAACATAGGCATTTCCCCTGGAAAATACGGGCTTCATCATCAGGCTGTCCTCCTCCATCACAGCCAGCAAATAGGATGCCGGATTTTGCTCCGATAATTCGCTGGGCGGAAGAAGCTTGTTCAGATAATTCAGGGTAATATCCACACCTACAACCCCGTAGGCCATTCCGTCCTGATTGATCAGCGGAAGCGAATAGGTAATAGCCGGAACACTGCTTTCCGCCAGTGTATACGCTGTCCCCCAATATCCCAGCTCCGCTGCCGAGTAGCCGTCCTCATTATGGTACGCCGCCTGAAAAGGCGTGTAAAAAAAATCATAATACGCTTCCTGGCGTTTTTTAAACTCAAACCGGGGCCGCCACATGCTGTCTGTGGATATATTGCTCTCCTCCACCATTTGTATCGGTGCCCGCTCAAACAGCAGATCCGCATTCACGGAAGAAGATTTCGAAAGCGGGTCCATATCCCTGATGTAAATTCCGGTCTTGTCCTCCAGCCCCTGATCCAGATCCTCATTGTTAAAAATCACATATATTCCCGTCACACGCGCAGTGCGCATGGTACTGATCATAGGGGGCAGAATCTCCCGCAAAAGCGGGGCTGCATTTTCCGAGCTTACGTCCAGAGTCTCAAAATCAATCGTTCCAAGCGCCTGAAGCTGTTCTGCCCTTTCATTGATCGTTTCAGCCAGCTCCGTCAGATCTGACCAGCTATGAAGCATCTCGTTCTGCAGATACCCGGTCCGGTTGATCACCCGCTGATACAAAAGATCCCTGGCGTTTTGGTCCAGCTTCTGAAACAGCCCGCTAAAAGTAAAGCATCCTTCCCAAAGTACCAGCCCCAGCAATACCAGAAGCAGCATGGGCCCCAGAAAATAGCGGAAAATCGTCTTATCCTTTTTTCTTCTCTTTATCGGCATACGCCCTTCCCCTTCCGGTTATGGAAGCAGCGCTTCCAGATTTCCCCTGGTCTCCTGATACCAGGCATCAAAATACGTTTCCTGGCAGAACTCACCGGCCGCCTCCTCCAGGGTCATACCGTCCTCCAGCCTTTCCCGCACCGTCTGCCGATCCTGCTCTGCCCGCTCCTGCATGGCATTTTCCAACAAGGTCCTGCAGTCATTTCCGCCGTCAAAGGCCTTCGTAGTGTACATCTCATTTTCCCGTACCGTTTCCATGCCGCTTTCCAGCGTCTGCTTTACATTATCCGGAATCTCCAGTCTGCCGTCCGTAAAATCATATTCATTTGCGGTCTTTGTCACAGGCAAATAACCGCTGGCCACTGAAAAACGGATATTCTGCTCATCCTGAGTCAGCCACTTCAGGAATTCTACCGATGCCAGCTCCTCTTTTTCATCTGATTTTGTCACCAGCATACCTGCACCCTGCTGCACCGCATAATCTGCACCATCCTGGAATTTGGGGCAGGGCATGGTGATCATCTCGATGGGATAGCTGTCCTCATCATTTAATATAACCTCCTTCGGGAAATAGGTGGCGCTGGAGGATGATCCCACGCAGCATATAATATCGCCCGTCTTAATATCATCCGAGCGGAATCGTCCGGCCGAAGCAAAATAACCTTTCACATACGGAATATAATAATAATCCCAGAGCCGCTTCAGCGTATCCCGGTCAAATTGAAACGTAACCTCTCCTTCTGACACGGAAAACATCTCACCTGCAAGCTGCTGATAACCGATCAGCATATAATTTGCCATGGCATCTCTTCCAAAAAAGGCTTTCCCGTCATTCGGCTCCGCAGTGGCATCATCCGTCCATTCATAATACTGCTGCGCCACCCGGCACAGACTCTCCATCGTATTTAAGTCTGACAGCTCCGCCCCTGTATCGGCAGCAAACAGATCCCAGTCTGTCTTATTCAGCATCAGCAATTCCACGGATTTCGCCACCGGGATGATCTTCAGACTGCCATCCGAAGAGAATCGGCCCTCTTCCAGATAGCCGTCCACATAACGCTCCAGCTCCTCCTCCGTAAAATAGGAATCTAAAGCCGCCACATATCCCCTTTGATCCACCTGATTGGCAGTGTCCACATAAGAAGCAAAAATATTCGGCAGCTCTGCCGCCCCCGCCTTCCGGTCTATGGAAGCCAGAATATTATCCACCAGATCCGTCACGGTTCCCTGGCTGGAGCTCTCCACAAAAATCCCCTTTTCCTTACCTACGGTGTTATTAAATTCCTCCACCAGCCTGTCAAATTCCTCCTGCTGTGCGCCATTATAGTAATGCCATACACTAATCACTGCCGGGGATGCCGGATCCAGGATTTTCTTTTCTCCGCAGCCTGTCAAAGCCAGCATCCAGATACCGCCCAATACGGCCCTCATAACTTTTTTTCTCATAATTTTCCCTCAAAAAATCCCCGTTTGATATGTTTCTGTTACACTCATAGTAACACATCAAAACGGGGAAATCAAACATTTCAGTATTTCAGTATTTCATTATCGTTTGTGATATAACGCTTTACCAGTATCTGCTTGCGCATACGGGCGTTGAATAGTAGGCGCTGGAAATGATAATGCCGCTGCTGGAATTTGCTGCGTGCACGATCTGGCTTCCGCCGATATAAATTGCCACATGATCAATGCTTCCGGTGGAATTATAAAACAACAAATCTCCCGGCTGAAGCTGATCCAGACTCACCGACGAACCGCCATAAGCCTGCGACTCTGCTGTGCGGGCCAGTCCAATGCCGAAATTTGCAAACACGGACTGGACAAAACCGGAGCAATCTGCTCCGTTTGTAAGGCTCGTTCCGCCCCACGCATAGGGATTGCCCACAAACTGAACGGCATAATCTGCAATCTGCTGTCCCAATCCGGAAGATGCCTCTGTCTCTTCGTACTCCGGTTCAGGCGCATATTCCTCCGT
>JAUNON010000094.1 GCA_030537145.1 Lachnospiraceae bacterium
ATCTCAGGTCATCCTGATTTCATCTTTGAATAGGGGTGGTTCTGAATAGTTACATAATGAGATAAAATGATTGGTATTTTCAATCCCAACAAGGCGGCCTGCTTCGTGTACCTTGCAGTTTGAGGTCAGAAGCAGGTTTTTTGCTGCCTGGATTCTCTGCCGGTTCAGATATTGGATGGGGGAGCATCCGTAAAAGCTGTGGAATTCATGGCTGAAACGGTATTTATTTACGTGGAAGCGTGCCGCAAGCCCGTCCAGTGTATAGTTTTCCGCATACCGGGTTTCAAATAGCTTCCGGATTTCTTCCAGATAGCCCGGGGCCGTCAATGTTTCTTCCTGCGGATACCGGGAGGCAATGCAGTCTGTTATGACGGAATCCAGCAGGCTGGAGACAATGAGTGCTGAATGAAGAGAAGGATTGGACGGAAAGAGAAGCAATTTTTCCAGGCGCTGTGCAGTCTCACAGCCGGGGGCTAAGGGCATCAGCAGAAATCCCTGCTCCGGCATCAAATCACAAAAACAAGAAAATGCCTGACCGGAAACAAAAAAAATCTGGTATTCCCAGGGAGAGACGGAGGCACTCAGGCAAAAACGCCGGCGGCAGTCCAGAAAAAGCAGGGACGGGGGAGTGAGAAAGAGAATTTGTTTTCCGATCCGCAGGCTTCCGGCCCCGCTTATGGTGTACAACAGCATAAAACAATCCAGAGATCGGATTTCAAACGAGAACGGATCCGGAGCCAGAATGGTTCCGCCGGACAGGAGCCGGAAGGGAAGCGGCGGCATCTCTTTTGGAGCAGGGCAGATCTGTCCTACAAAGTCCTGCAGATCAAAATCAGGGGAAGAGCAGGAAGCAGAAAGAAAGGCTTCCGCGAAATTATCTTCAATCTTCATATCGTTGTCTCCTCGTCATTCTTTTACTTTTACGTTATCCAATCGAAGGTTTATGTTTCTTCGTACGCCATATTTCGGACATTTGTCTCAGTGATACAAACACCCTGGATACAGATCCTTTTGCTTTTCGATTTTGCGGCAGCTCCATGAAAGTTTAATGACATTGTACCATAATACAAAAAATAAAACCAGTGCAAAATGCATCAAAAAAATCTTGCAATGCACGATATAAATGCAAGATCAAATATGGTAAAAATAGACAAAAAACAGATGTAGAAATTGGCAATAAAATAGAAAACGACGAAAGAAAGCAAGATACATAGATAAACAACAAGAATAAATGATGCAATGCGGACGTGTTTTCTTTATAATAAATGCAGGTTACGAACGAGTAATCAATCATGCAAATGCATAATCATAAAGGAGGAAGATAGTTATGAAATTAAAGAAAACATTGGCACTCGGCCTGGCAGCAGCAATGGCTGTTTCGGTTCAGGCTCCGGCAGCTTTTGCGGAAGAGACAGATCTTTCTGAACTGGCGGGCACCACGATTTCCGTATACACACACGGCGGAAACAGAGTGCTGGGAGAGGAAAAAAAGGATGCGGACGGAAATACCTACCGTGATGAATCTTATGCGTATCTGAAACACCTTGCTGAGAGATTCACAGAAGAGACAGGCATCAATGTGGAACTGAATGTGGTTACAAACGAGGATGAGATTCGTCCGTTGTTCCAGGTGGAGGATGACAGTGTGGATATCTTCACCTGCCCGAACTGGTCTTTGGAAGAGTGGGCAGCGTATTCAGAGCCTTACTGCACCGTAGAAGAGGGAATTGAAGAGTACGGAGATTACGCAACGGCAATGCCGAATGACGGTACCTACATTTACTCCATTATGCCGGGCCGCGCTTACAATCAGGCAGTTGTTTACAACGAAGAGGTGATTAAGGCAGCAGGCTACGATGAAATTCCGGCAACTCTGGATGAATTCAATGAAATGTGCGAAGCGATTAAGGCAAACGGCGTGACACCGATCTCTCTTCACAGAGTAGAGAACTGGCCGCTGGCAACCGTGCAGGATTTCGCCGGTTACGTTGCAGGTGATGCGAATGTATTTGCTGAATGTCTGAAAACAGAAAATCCGTTCAGCGAGGATGCTCCTTTCGGTAAGACCATTAAAATGTATACACAGTGGAAAGCAAACGGATACTTTGAACCGGAAGTTTACACAGACTTTGGTGTGGCAATGGACAGCGTAGCATACGGCAGAGCAGCTATGATGCTGTTCGGCTCCTGGGTAGTTCCGCAGATTCAGGGCCGTGTTCCGGAAGGAACGGATCCGTCCGTGATCAAATTTGCTCCGGCTCCGGATTTCGGCGCAGGCAGATACGTTCTGGCAGCACCGGCTGATAACTGGGCAATCTCCAAGTTCTCTTCCAATAAGGAAGCATCCAGAGCATTCATCGAGTACATTGCAAACGATGCTCAGTTTATCGCAGACAGCGGTTATATCGCAAACAAGAAGGGCGTAGAGCCCATCGTTCCGGATTTGTATTCCATCATTGACGAGATGGTAGAGGCAGGAGAATGCCAGGTTCTGCTTTCTCCGGCTACAGACGAGAATACGCTGGCAAATCAGGATGTCCTGACAGAAGCTGGTCTGTGGGCAGATTATAAGTATGTGGGCCTTCTGTTTGATGCCCTTGATGTGACCAACCCGGATGATTGGTCCGCATATGAGAAGCAGGTAGAGGTTCAGAATGCGGCTTATGCCGAATACAAGGATGAGCTGGGACTGGAATGGCAGGAATAATCGCCTGCTGGAAGATGCAGAACAGATAGGATGATCGATGAGAGGGGGTCTGGTGCAAGAATTTGCAGCAGGCCCCATTTTATAAAAATTCGGAAAGGCGGAAAAAATGAGACAAACGAAAAGCAGCAGATTACTGATCGTGTTATTTTTGATTTTTCCGGTCCTGCACTTGCTGATATTCTCTTATATTCCGATTATCAGTAATGTATTTTTGAGTTTTACCAATTATAAAGGGACAGGAACGCCGAAGTGGATCGGATTAAAAAACTACAAGCGGTTATTGACTGATCCTCAATATGTGATGGTATTCAAAAACTGCCTGTGGTATATGGTGGTGGCGATTCCACAGTTAGTATTTGCATTTGCACTGGCGATTTTTACAAACGGAAAATTCAGAGGGTTAAGCATTTTCAAGGGAATTCTGATTCTTCCCTATCTTCTGAACGGAGTTATTGTTTCTACAATCTTTATTATTTTCTTTAATAATAGCGGTACGCTAAACACCATATTGGCGGCCCTTGGTCTGAACACGGCTAATTTCCAGTGGCTGCAAAACCTGAAGCTGGTGAATCCGGCCATTGCCTCCATCAGTATCTGGAGATATTACGGAATGAATTTCATTATGTTCTTCGGAGCGCTGCAGACGGTTCCTTCGGATCTCTATGAATCTGCAGCGGTGGATGGCTGTACAAAATGGCAGGAGATTCGCTACATTTCCATTCCGGCTATTAAAAATGTGTTGTTTATCAATATTATTATGAGTATCTCCGGATCCATTCAGGTATTTGAGATTCCGTATATTATGATGAATGGTTCCAACGGCACCACAACGCCGGTAATTCAGATCCAGCAGAGCGCTTTTTCTGAGAACCGGGTCGGATTTGCTGCGGCCTTGTCCATACTTGTATTCCTGGTCGTGGTGGTTTCGGTAGGGCTTCAGAGAATATTGACAAGGAAGATGGAGGACTGATTATGGCCAGAGAAACGAAAACATTTAAAATTATCCGATATATTTTTTTAATTGCGTCCTGCATTTTTGTGATTGTTCCCATGGTGCCGCTGGTTTACATGGCATTTAAAACCGGAGCGGAGTATTCCTCCACCGGAGTGCTTGAACCGCCCAAAAACTGGCTGAATTTTTACAATTTCGCATATGCCATAAGGGTGGGAAATCTGGGCAAGGCGCTGATCAATACCGCTATTATTCTGGGTGTTTCTCTGTTCATACAGATTATATTCACCACCATGGTATCCTATGTGCTTCACCGATTTAATTTCAAAGGGAAGAAGCTTATCATGACGCTGTTTACTCTGACCATGTTTATTCCGGTGGTGACGACGCAGACGGTGGTGTTTCAGATTATTTATCGTCTGGGACTGGTAAGTACCAGGCTGAGTGTGATCCTGCTGTATTCCGGCGTGGGAATCGTAGGCATTTATATTATGTTTAATATTCTGGAGTCTATTCCCAGGGAGCTGGATGAGGCGGCGCTGATCGATGGCGCCAGCTATTTTGTCATTTACAGAAAAATAGTCCTTCCGCTTATGAAGCCGGCCTGCACAACGCTGCTGATTCTCAACGGTATCGGAACCTACAATGATTTTTATATTCCCAATCTTTATCTGAGAAGGGATGTGCAGACCTTTACGGTGGCGCTGTATAAGTTCTTCGGAAATATGGCGACTCCGTTTGAGATTGTATCGGCGGCTATTCTGCTGGGTGTGATTCCGATTGGAATTGTGTTCCTGTTTTTGCAGAAGTACATATATTATGGCCTTGCCGGAGCGGTGAAATCATGATCCGCAGGGCGCCCTTCTATAAAATACTGTCTGCGATTCACGTCGTATTTTTTACAAGTATTTTATGCTTTGGAGTGATCTGCCTGTCCGGAACCCTGCTGCTGCTGCCGGCATTGGGAGCAGTGTTCCGGGTGGGAAAGGATTTTCTGTATGATGAACTGGATGTGACGAACAGCATTGTGGCGTTGTTTTTCCGGTATTTGAAGAAGGCGCTGCATCTGGAAAGATTTTTTCCGGTCAGTCTGATGGTGCTGCTCAATCTATTGGGTATCTGGGCGGGCACCCGGATGGAGAAGGTTTTGTATTCTCTTGCCTGTATGGTGATTCTTGCGCTGCTTCTGACTCTGGCGCTGTATATTGCGGGGTATGATACTTTTGCCGGGGAGGCCCGCTCTGTGGCTGATGTGGTCGTTGCCATGTTTTTAAAGCCCTTGTCTGTAGTGACGATTCTGATCGTTATGATCCTATGCATCTATTTTTTCTCCGGCACACTGGCAGCCATTCTGCTGTTTATGGGAACTTTTTTTCTGTTTGTGATAGAAGTTGTAATTTTTATTACAATGTTGTATTATTTGAAAATGACAGATCAGTTGGACGAAGCGGATAAGTATGCGCATTTGGTGAACGGAAAGAGGAGAAAATGACAAGGATTACGATTCAGGATATTGCAAAGGAGATGGGATTGTCCAGAAATACGGTATCACTTGCTCTGAAGGGCAGTGAAGTGGTATCTTCATCCACTCGTCAGCGTGTATACGAATATGCAATGCGGGTCGGATTTTTCCGCCAGCCGGAGCCGGAGTATCTGGTTATGATATTGAGAAGGCCCAATGATGCAGCGTTCTGGGATAAGATCATGAGCGGTATCATGAAGGAGGCAAGAGAGGAAAATTGCCTGATTCAGGTGGGAGTAATTCTGGAGGAGGATATTGTTCAATCCAGGTTTCCGATCGGATATAAGGAAAATGTAGATGCATTTCTGTTTTTGAATGTGTTTCCGGAATCGTATGTGGAATTGCTCCTGCGGGGAGGTAAAACGGGTATCTTTCTGGACGGGGATGTGCATATGAACGGAAGTACTATGCCCGGCGACATGGTCAAGAGCGAGGGGATTCGCAGTACTCACTGCATGACACAGGCTCTGATTGACCGGGGGCTGAGACGGATTGAGTTTTTAAGCTGTGATGATGTGGAAGTATGTCAGAGCGTGTATGACCGTCTGCTTGGGTATCAGCAGGCCATGGAGGAGGCCGGCCTGCCCATGACCACCATGAAAGAGCTTCAGAAGCTGAAGGGGCGGAATGTATATAATCTGCAGGATCTGAATGCGATCATGGATGAAAGAACGGAACTGCCGGAGGCTTTTGTGTGCAGCAATGATGTGATTGCCGGAAGGGTTATCCAGGTGCTTCGGAAACGGGGCGTCCGGGTTCCGGAGGATGTGGCGGTGACCGGATTTGATAATACAGAAGAAGGAGATGCAGTACAGTTTATTACGACCGCAGATTTTAGTGCGGAATGGCTGGGAAGAAGGCTTGTGATGCAGATGCTATGGAGGCTTCGGCACCCGGAAGCCCCCCATGAGGTGGTAATCGTGGACAGTAAGGTGATTTTCCGTAACAGTTCAGCGGGATCGGAGCATTTGCAGCATTGACAGAGAGAAAATACACTATTTTTCAACATTTCCAGGAAAAGACGGGAGAATGAAAGGGGAAAGTTATGGGATTTTCGAATGATTTTGTCTGGGGTGCGGCGACCAGCGCTTATCAGATAGAGGGGGCTTCGTCGGAGGACGGAAAAGGGCTGCATATCTGGGATGTTTATACGAAGGAAGAGGGAAAGATTTATGAGGGTCATACCGGTGATATAGCCTGTGACCATTATCATCGTTTCCGGGAGGATGTGCGCCAGATGAAGGAAATGGGCCTGAAGGCGTACCGTTTTTCCATCGACTGGTCCAGGGTGCTGCCGGAGGGAACCGGGAAGATAAATGAAAAAGGGATTGCATTTTATAGTGATCTGGTGGATGCATTGCTGGAAGCAGGTATCGAGCCGTATATCACGCTGTTTCACTGGGAGCTTCCTTATGAATTGTATAAAAAGGGCGGCTGGATGAACCGGGACATTGCGGAATGGTTCGGGGAATACGCAGGCCTGATCTCAGAACGGTTCAGCGACCGGGTCACACATTTTTTTACATTGAATGAGCCTCAGTGCTTCATTGGCCTGGGATATCTGAGAGGAGAAAATGCGCCGGGAGTGAAGGCGCCGGTCAGAGATACCTTTCTGATGGCCCATAATGCCCTGCGGGCTCATGGACGGGGCGTGCAGATGCTCCGGCAGAAGGCGAAGCGTCCCATAAAGGTGGGATATGCGCCTACTGGTCCCATGAATTATCCGGCTTCACAGCGTCCGGAGGATATCGAAGCAGCCAGAGCCGCCTTTTTCTCCATGCCGGAGCTGTCTAACTGGACCTGGAATGTGGCCTGGTGGTCTGATCCGGTCCTTTTGGGATGCTACCCGGAGGAAGGCCTGGTCAGATATGAAAAGTATCTTCCCCGCATAACGGAGGAGGATATGCGGCTGATTTCAGAGCCCATCGATATTTATGGCCAGAATATTTACAACGGAAACTGTATCTGTATGGGGCCGGATGGAAAGCCAAGGGTGATGGAGCGAAAAGAGGGATTTCCGCGGACGGCCACGAATTGGCCGGTGGTGCCGGAATGCATTTACTGGGGACCGAAATTTTTGTACGAGCGCTATCATAAACCCATTTATCTTACGGAAAACGGTATTTCCTGCCGGGATGTGCTTTCCCTGGACGGCAAAGTGCACGATCCGGGCCGGATTGATTTCCTGAACCGATATTTGAGAGAAGTAAAACGAGCGGTGGAGGACGGAGTAGATATTCGAGGATATTTTCTGTGGACTCTGATGGACAATTTCGAATGGGCCAGCGGTTATTCGGAGCGCTTCGGCCTGCTTTATGTGGATTTTGAAACACAGGAGAGGATTTGGAAGGATTCCGCTTACTGGTACAAAGATGTGATCCGTACGAATGGGGAAAACCTATAAAATGTAACAGTTCAGCCTTCAGCTAAACTGTTACGGAAACCAGCCCATTTAAAGTTC
>JAUNON010000032.1 GCA_030537145.1 Lachnospiraceae bacterium
TCGTTTATATATTCAAATGCAATGTCCCCTCTAACATATTCGTAGTCCTCCAATTTGATTTCTTTAAAACCATACTTTTCGTAAATATGCAGAGCAGGCTTTAATTTACTATTTGAAAGAATAAACAGACGTTTTGCACCATGCTCCAATGCCCATTTCATAGAGGCTTCAAACACAGCACTTCCTGCACCTTTATGCGGAACGCTTTTATTTGACCCAAGCTTACATATTTCCCATGTTGTTTCCTCCATCGGTCTTGCCATGCAAGCGGCAAGAGCAATATCATTTTCAACAGCAAAAAATATCATAGCCCCCGCTTTCATTTCTTCATCTATTTTTTCAAATGTTTCTATATCATGTTCTTCTAAAAAACCAAAATTTGAAACAATCCAGTCCTTGTTAAAGTCAATAAAATCCTGTCTGTATCTTTCTTCAAACGGTATCACTTTCATATCAGCATCTCTCTTTCCCTAAAATTGAAATTATTGTATTTAATGCATTGCATAATTTATCACACTCATCAAAATCCAATTCTTTGATTTGCGATTCTATCTGTTTGTTTGTTAATGCAATTAACCTTTCTGTTTCTTCAATTCCCCTTTCGGTTAATGTAATTTTTGTCATTCTTTTGTCATCGTTTGATTTTATTTTTTCAACCAGACCTTTCTTACAAAAACGCTGAACAAGCCTGCTTAAATAGCTTTTATCTATATGCAGCGTTTTTACGATGTCGCTTTGGATGCATGTTCCATGTACTTTTATTTCAAACAAAATCCTTGTTTCTGCTATAGAATAATTACTATCAAGATAACTCGAATCTAAAAATCCCATATTAACTGTATAGAAACGGTTAAATTTTCTTATTTCATTAATTAGCTTGTCATAAATACTCATATCTTCTCCTTTTATCCAAAAAGTTGACATCGTCCACCACATAGTATATTTTAATTGGTGGATTTTGTCACCCTTTTCTGTGGATTTTTTCTTTAGGCGGTACGGTAAGGTAAGATTATGCGATAAAGTCTGCAGTTCTGTGTTAAAATAAATCAGGGAGCGGATCGGTACCGTTATCTAGCTGATGAGTATATTTCTTATCTGATGACGGCGGATGAGCTGGTATTTTGGAATGAAATGGATTGTACGGATTTGTTTGAGGATCATAATCCAGGAGAGCAAATTGTGATTTTTAAAATGGGATACGAGGTACAGGAATATGAAAAGTTTATTGATCAAAGATACTACGAAAGAAGAGAGAATCCAGATCGTACAACAGGGATTGTCGCAGTGCGGAGGCGCCTGTGACTTCTGTAATGGCTGTGACAATCTGGGAGGCGGATCGGTAGATGCGTTTTATCAGCCCTATATAGATGGGAAAGTGGAGCTGCGTGATTTAAACGAGCAATACAGAGCCAGCTTTGGGTTTGTGAGGTAAATTGATGAGACCACCAGAGATAGAAACAATTTGCCAGGGCTTTCGGTAAAACGTACAGCTATGTGCGTATTGTCCATAACCGGAATACCTGCTCTGCTGTATCAGCCAGATTCGCTTTTGCATTTTCCGGCTCCATGGCATCCTCCAGGGTTGAAATGCTGCGTAAAATTGGGAAAAACGCATCGATACCATTCGTATTACATTCCACAGCATCTTTTGTGACACATCCGGCAAAGGCAATAACCGGTTTGCCGAATTTTTTTGCAAGCTCTGCCACTCCCATGGGGGCTTTTCCCATGGCAGTCTGTGCGTCCAGATGTCCCTCCCCGGTAATTACGATATCCGCATCTTTGATGTGGTGTTCCAGCCTTGTCTCATCTAAAATAATTTTGATTCCGGATTCCAATACTGCGTTTGTAAAGGTCAGAAAAGCAAAGCCAAGTCCTCCGGCAGCGCCCGTTCCCGGAAACAGGGGATCCGCATTGGGAAATTGTTCCTTTGCAAGTGCGGCGTAATGGTCAAGCCATTGATCCATGCGGTGTATCATGGCGGGGGTGGCACCCTTTTGAGGGCCATAAACGGCACTGCATCCCAGAGGGCCGCATAAAACGTTTGTTACGTCACAGGCAATGCGAAATTCACATTCCGATAGCTGGGGAATCACTGAATTGGTGGTGATGGAAGCAAGCTGGGATAATCCTTGGGCGTTTGGCGGAATCGGGCTGCCATTCTTATCCAGAAATCCAAAACCCAATGCCTGAAGCATACCAATACCGCCGTCATTGGTGGCGCTTCCGCCAATACCCACGATAAAGCGGCGGCATCCTTTTGATATGGCATCCCGAATGACCTGACCAACGCCATAGGTGGTAGTATGGAGCGGATTTCTCTTTTTTTCAGGCACCAGTGTGATACCGGCAGCGCCGGACATCTCAAGAACAGCGGTCCGGGTGTCCGGTATGATGCCATACTCACAGTTTACGGGAGTCATAAGCGGCCCCATAACGGTCACATTCTGTCTTGTGCCGCCCATGCCCTGTACCAGAGCAGCGACAGTTCCTTCGCCGCCGTCTGCCAGAGGACGGATGATAACTTTTGCATCGGCATCCACGCGGTGTATTCCGGCGGATATTGCCTGTCCCGCTTCCGTGGAAGAAAGGCTTCCTTTAAAAGAATCAATTGCGACAACAATCTTCATAATTTCAATTCCTCCAGTGCCGCAGCTATTGCGGTTTTTCTATTCGCCCTATGTCTGCTGAACCTGGCACTATCCCAAATACATGTCCACGGAGGGCTGTGCACACGGAACAAAGACTGTGCCGCCATCCAATGCCCCATAGGCGTTTGCTTGTTTGGAATTATATAAGATACCGGAAATAAATACAAGAAAATAATTGCAGAAACTCCAGGGCATCCGGATATGAAGCGTCGCCTTGGTTGTTTTGTGCCCTATTTTACGCATATCCGGTTGCGGATGTGTACGAAATCTGTTATAATATAAAAAAATATGTTAAAACATATGGAGGAAAGATGCAAGAATCAGATTTGAAGATAGGAGACCGGCTGCGGGAAATACGAACCATCCGACAGATGAGCCTGGAGGATGCCGCAAAGCTGACCGGAGTCAGTAAACCAATGCTGGGGCAGATTGAGCGAGGGCAGTCCTCTCCCACAATAAACACACTGTGGAAAATTGCGACAGGATTGAAGGTCCCTCTTTCCTTTTTTTGCAGGCAAAATGAAGCCGAATATAGCCTTGCGGTTCCTGACTGTAAGAATAGAATTACGGAAGAAAACGGAAAAATGAGGGCCTATCCTTTGTTTTCCTATGATCCGGTCAGGAATGTGGAAATATTTTATATTGAATTTGATGCGGGAGTACATCATACTTCAGAACGGCATGCTGACGGGGTGGAAGAGTATGTTTTAGTAGTACAGGGGACATTAGAAATGGTCATTGGTCAGGAGCAGGTAATTCTGCTGGAAAAACAATCCATACGTTTTCGGGCGGATGTTCCGCATTCTTATAGGAATTGCTCCGGAGAATGCTGTTCTGTTTACAACATGATTTTTTACTGAAACCAGTAGGAGGAAGCAATTATGTATGAATTGGTGCAAACGGGTGAAAAAAGCTTTTATATAAACTGTCCTGCAAAAATAGGTGTTTATCTTGCGGATCAGCAGAATGTTTACCTGATTGATAGTGGAAATGATAAAGACGCAGGAAGAAAGGTACGGCAGATTTTAGAGAGAAACGGTTGGAAGCTGAAAGGCATTTTGAATACACATTCCAATGCGGATCATATCGGAGGAAACCGCTATCTGCAAAACCAGACGGGGTGTAAGGTTTTCGCCGGCGGGATCGAAGCAGCTTTTACCCGGTATCCCATTTTAGAGCCCTCCTTTTTGTATGGCGGATATCCTTGCAAGGATCTGCGCCACAAATTTTTGCTGGCGCAGGATAGTAATGTAACCTGCTTTTCGGATGGCAGCTTCCCGGAGGAAATAGAAATCATTCCTCTGCCGGGACACTTTTTTGATATGGTGGGATTCCGTACGCCGGATCAGACCGTCTTTCTTGCAGATTGCATTAGCAGCAAGGAGACTCTTGAAAAATACGCCATTTCTTTTATTTACGATGTGGAATCCTATCTAAATACGCTGAACAAGGTAGAAGCTATGAAAGCGGCTAAGTTTGTTCCGGCTCATGCAGAAGCCAGCGCCGATGTGCGGGAGCTTGTTCAGTACAATCGTGAAAAAATTTATGAAGTGGCGGATTGTTTGCTCGGGATTTGCAGTGAGCCAGTGACGTTTGAGCAGGCACTGCAAAAAATATTTAACAGATATGGGCTGGTAATGAACTTTGAACAATATGTTTTAGTAGGAAGTACCGTTCGATCTTACCTTTCCTGGCTAAAGGATAAAGGGGAAATAAGTGCGGATTTTCAAAACAATCAGTTGCTTTGGAGGTCTGTATGAAAGAAATAATAAGGAGCTATCGCAAAATTTCATTTGCAAAGTTCTGTATCTGGTGTTTGTGAGCTTTTGCTTTTCAATTATAAAAAAACATAAACCCTATTGACATTTTGTGGTCACGTACTATAATGATTTGAAAACAAATAGTTTAATAATAAAATAAATTGCTTGCGTAATTGCTTTCGAAAAAGCAATTTTTTTTGAAACCAGGCTAGCACTCGCCGATGAAAAGTGCTAACAAAAGCGGAAAGGCAGGCAATCCGCAGCTTTGCCGTACCTATTGACGAAGCGCAGGAATTAGAAAGAATGATATATGCAGTGTGACGGAGGAAAGCGGTTATGATTTTAAAATACTTGTCCGGTCCCTTGATTGGGGCGGTGATCGGATACTGTACCAATTATCTTGCGGTAAAAATGATGTTTTATCCTAAGAAAGAGATAAAGCTTTTTGGACACCGTTTACCATTTACACCGGGGGCAATACCGAAAGGGAAAACAAGGCTGGCCAAAGCCATAGGGCAAATTGTTGAGAAATCCCTGCTCACCAGGGAGGATATTGCGGGACAACTGCTGACGAAGGAGACAGAAGAAAAAGTAGTAAATAAAGCGGTAGACCTTCTGAAGCAGGATGTGAAACAGGATATGCTCCTTTTGGCGGGAGGCGATGAGACGGTTTACAGTGAAACGAGGGAAAAATTGTCCGAGTTACTTTGCGGTGAAATCATGGATGCCGTATCAGAAATGGAAATCGGTGATATGATTGCCTCTGAAGGCGGAAAGGTTCTGAAGCAGAAAGTAAAAGGGACAATGCTTGCGATGTTTCTTTCCGATGACCTGATTCAAAACATAGCAGGGCCAATGGGAGAGGAAATTCAGGAATTTATTCAATCGAATGGCAGATCTTATATACAGCCGGTTCTAAACCAGAAAATAGAGGAGCTGGAGAAAAACTCGCTTTCGGATCTTCTGGCAAGGGCAGATATCGATGAGGAAAGCCAAAAGAACTTTATGAAATCCATCTACCGGAAAGCAGTAAAGGAAGGAATGGGAATCTTTAGCCAGAAACTGAATATAGCAGGGATGATTGAAGCTAGAATCGATGCAATGGATATCGATGAGCTGGAAAATATGGTATTAAGTGTGATGAAGAAAGAGCTGGACACGATTGTAAATCTGGGTGCTCTGATTGGTTTCCTTCTGGGTATCCTGAATATATTTATCTAGTACAGCGTTCTGCAAATAATTGCCTGAATTTCCATCTGCTGCATCTGAAAGATTGTTTGAATGATGTACTAGCTATGGATATACGGGCGATTCGTAAGAGATAAAACAGGATCAAAAATGCTTGCATGAACGAAGGACTGAGCGAAGAGAGAAAGGAAAATAAAAATGGAAAGCCAAATTGAAATGATGCTCCGGGGCAGCCGGTTTAAAAAAATGATAACAGATCAGTTGGCTGAGGTAAGAATAAAGTACGGATTAAGAAGGGTAGAGGCTGAAACCGTATATTATCTTTCAAATTGCGGGGAAAAAAATACATTAAAGGATGTTGCATACCATTTGGGAATGAATAAAGGTCATATTTCACAAGCGTTAGAAAAATTGTGTGAACAGGGGTATTTGATTGCGGTACCTGATAAAAGTGACAGGCGATATATCCATTACTTAATAACAGATAAAGGGAATTTACTGAGTGATGAGATGAAGGCGGTGTGGATGCGCATGACACAGAGGATTTTTGAAGGGGTTACTGAAGAACAAATGAGAGTCCTTCAGGAAATAGCTTCTAAAATTGGAGAAAATATGAACCGGATATTAGATGAGTAAAGAAGAAAGCACTATGCACAGAACCCCTTTTATGAACAAGGAAATCAGACATAAGGAGGAATCAAAAGGATGTTGAAACTATTTAAAAATCTGAAAAAAGAGGACTGTATGTTTTTGCTTGTGGCATTTATTTTTATTGTTATGCAGGTAGGGCTGGATTTAAAACTGCCGGATTATATGTCAGAGATCACCGTGCTTGTAGAAACAGAGGGCAGTGAAATGAGTGAGATTATCACTGCAGGTGCAAAAATGCTTGGATGCGCACTCGGCAGCTTAATGTCATCAATCATTGCTGCAATTTTAGCGGCAAGGGTGGGTGTTAATTTTGCTGCAACAGTCAGGGGGAAATTATTTCATAAAGTACAGGATTTTTCTATGGAGGAAATCGGAAGGTTTTCAACCGCAAGTCTGATTACAAGAACAACGAATGATGTTCAGCATGTTCAGCTACTGATTGTGATGGGCTTTCATGCAATTATCAAGGCGCCGATTATGGCAGTTTGGGCAATTTTAAAGATATATAATAAGAGCTGGCAGTGGACTGCCTCCACAGCAGCGGCAGTGGCTGTACTTCTTGTGATTGTATTGATCTGCATATCACTTGCCTCGCCCAGGTTTAGGAAAATGCAGGTATTAACAGATAATGTAAACAGAATCACAAGAGAAAATCTGACAGGGCTGAATGTAATCCGGGCATATAATGCTGAAAAGTATCAGGAGGACAAATTTAAAGGTGCAAATGAAGATTTAACAGGTGCGCATATGTTTGCGAACAGAACCCTGTCATTTTTAATGCCGGGAATTCAGGGTGTTATGAATGGTCTGGTGCTGGCAGTTTATTGGATAGGAGCTATTCTGATTAACAATGCGCTAATGAGTGAGAAGCTGACGCTGTTTTCCGATATGGTTGTGTTTACCTCCTACGCAATGCAGGTTATCATGGCATTTATGATGTTAGTTATGATATTTATGATCTGGCCCAGAGCCTCTGTAGCTGCAAACCGTATTATGGAAGTTTTAGAGACAAAGACGAGAATTGAGGATGGGACAAAAAATGGTGCGGATGCGAAAACCTGTGGAGAGGTTGAATTTAAAAATGTATCCTTTTGTTATCCGGATGCAGCAACAAATGTGATAGAAAATATCAGTTTCAAGGCCAGGAAAGGAGAGACAGTTGCACTGATCGGCTCTACCGGCTGTGGAAAGAGTACAGTGATTAACCTGATTCCAAGATTTTATGATGTGACAGAGGGAGAAGTACTCGTAGATGGAATCAATGTAAAGGAATACAAGCAAAGCGAGCTTAGAAATAAGATCGGATATGTATCTCAGAAAGCAATTTTATTTTCAGGAGATATTGAATCGAATGTCGCTTATGGTGACAATGGAAAAACGGAAATCACGCAGGATCAGATTAAAAAGGCAGTGGAGATAGCACAATCCGCCGATTTTGTTGAAAAACAGGAAGGACAGTATAAAGGGTATGTGGTTCAGGGAGGCAGCAATTTCTCAGGAGGCCAGAGACAGCGCCTTTCTATTGCAAGAGCCATAGCAAAGGATCCGGAAATCTTTATTTTTGATGATTCCTTTTCTGCGCTTGACTATAAAACGGACAGAAAACTCAGACAGGCTTTAAAGACACAGTGTGCAGAAGCCACAAAGCTGATTGTAGCGCAGAGAATTGGAACCATACGAGATGCTGATTTGATTATTGTGTTAGACAGAGGAAGAATTGTGGGCAAAGGCACACATAATGAATTAATGGAATCCTGTGAAGTGTATAGACAGATTGCGTATTCTCAGTTGTCGAAGGAGGAATTAGCATAATGGAAGGAAAAACAATGAACCGGCGTGGAAACGGCATGGGAGCAGGAATGAAAAGACCAGGAGGATTGGCTCGGAGAAAAGCGAATAACGAAAAGATAGAAAAAGGAACGTGGGGAAAACTTTTAAAATATTGTAAGCAGTATTGGATTGTAATCATCCTTGCGATTGCCTGCGCTGCCGGCGGAACGATCCTTACGTTAATGGGACCGGATAAATTATCGGAAATAGCAGATACCGTAACGGAGGGAATTGCGCCGGATACGGATAAGCTTCAGACAATATCAGAAAGCATATCGGATAATATGGAAAAAGTGATCCGTGCTATCCTGGCGAATATGGCAGCACAAGGTGAGTCAGGACAAGGGGCGTCTGATATTGAAGTAAACGGAGTAACCATTTCTGCGGAAGATCAGATGAATACCATGAGCGTTTTTCGCAATATGAGTGAAAAAGAAAATGGTGAATACAGTGAGGAAGCTGTGAAAGCCATGGAACAACTGCCGGAGTCGGTAAAGAATGCTCTATATACAGATATAACCGTTGACGGAGCGACGATTACTGCCGGGGAACAGCGTTCCATGCTTGATAGTTTTTCTAATGCAGATAAGGATCAGGGGAAGGCGTCATTAAAAGCATTTGATGAATTGCCGCAGTCGGTTTATGACCTGGTAAAGCCATCCATAGATATGGATAAGGTGTTAAAAATAGTCCTGTTTCTTGCGGCAATTTACTTAATCGGTGCAGCATTGTCAGCGGCCCAGGGGTGGATTATGGCAACCGTTACGCAGAAAGTATCGAGAAAATTAAGAAGTGATATTTCTGTGAAGATTAACCGGCTGCCAATGAGTTATTATCATCATAACTCCACAGGTGATGTGCTCTCGCGTGTGACAAATGATGTGGATACGATCGGAATGTCCCTGAATATGAGTGTGGGAACGATGGTATCGGCAGTAACGCTGTTTTTGGGCTCCCTGTTTATGATGTTAAAGACAAATGTAATTATGACCATAACGGGCGTGCTGGCAACTATGCTTGGATTTGCACTTATGATGATGATTATGGGACACTCCCAGAAATATTTTACACGTCAACAGAGAAACCTGGGAGCGATCAATGGTCATATAGAGGAAATCTATTCCAGTCATACAGTTGTAAAAGCATACAATGGCGAGGAAAAGGCCAAAGAAGAATTTGACCGCTTAAATTATAAATTGAAAGACAGCGGATTTAAAGCCCAGGCCCTTTCTGGACTTATGAATCCCATTATGGTATTTATCGGTAACTTTGGATATGTGGCGGTATGTGTTGTCGGTGCGGCGTTAGCTTTACAGGGGGAAATTTCTTTCGGCGTGATTGTTTCCTTTATGATGTATATAAGGTTTTTTACACAGCCTCTTTCACAGATCGCACAGGCGTTTCAGCAGCTACAGTCCGCAGGAGCAGCATCGTCCCGTGTGTTTGAATTTCTTGAAGCAGAAGAAATGGAGGATGAAAGCAATAAAAATGTCACACTGCAAAATACAAAGGGTGATGTATCTTTCTCCCATGTCCGGTTTGGATATGAGCCTGGGAAGATTATCATTAAGGATTTTTCTGCGGAGGCTAAAGCAGGACAGAAAATTGCTATTGTCGGACCCACCGGAGCCGGGAAAACTACGATGGTTAATCTGTTAATGCGGTTTTATGAGATTAACGGCGGTGAGATTAAAATTGACGGCGTATCGACAAAAGAAATGAAACGGGAAGAGGTGCATTCTCAGTTTTGCATGGTACTGCAGGATACATGGTTATTTGAGGGAACCATAAGAGAAAATCTGATATATTGTTCAGAAAATAAATCAGAGGAAAAGATGGAAGAAGCCTGCAAGGCAGTTGGACTGGATCATTTCATCAGAACGTTGCCGGATGGTTATGATACGGTTCTAAATGATCAGATAAATCTTTCTCAGGGGCAGAAACAGCAGTTGACGATTGCCAGAGCCATGATTGCAGATAAGCCAATTTTGATTTTAGACGAAGCTACAAGTTCGATTGACACAAGAACGGAGCAGAAAATTCAGAATGCAATGGATGAGCTGATGAAGGGCAGAACTTCTTTTGTGATTGCACACAGGTTATCTACCATTAAGAATGCAGATTTAATCCTTGTATTAAAAGACGGGGATGTGATTGAAAGCGGAAACCATGAGGAGCTGATGAAACAGAGCGGTTTCTATGCAGAGCTTTATAATAGCCAGTTTGAACAGGCATCCTAACGTACGGAGAAAGGGGTTAAGAAACATGAGATATATTACGATTGAACGTGAGTATGGAAGCGGAGGAACGCAGATTGCAGAGAGGTTGGCGGAGAAATGCGGTATTCCATGCTTTGGACAGGAAATTTTGGAGAGAGCATCGGGAAATCTTAACATGACAGTAAAATCGATCCGGGATTATGAGGAGAAAGCAACGAACAGCCTGATGTATTCTATATATATGTTAAGTCAAATGCAGACCGGAAATGATGTGCTGCTGTCACCGGAAGCAAAGGTATATGTTGAAGAGCATAATGTGATCAGAAATTTGGCAAGAGAGGGCAGCGCAATATTTTTAGGGCATTGTGCAGCGGAGGCATTAAAGGAGTTTACAGATGTTGTGAGCGTCTATATTTATGGGAATACAGAAGAAAAGCAAGAGAGAATTAAGAAGGATTATGGAATTGCTGAAAACCAAATTGCTTTCATGGAGAGGAAGAATAATAAGAGAAGAGCAAATTATTTTTTCGCAAATACACGGAAGAAGTGGGATGATTTTAGAAATTATGATGTGGTTCTCAACAGTAGCCGATTTGGAATAGAAGGGTGTGTTAAAATTCTGGAAACCCTGCTGTAATAGAAATAGCCGCCGGAGCGTTTGAAAAAAGCCTTTGCAAATTTTTTTGAATTTTAGTATAATGTTTTTACAACGTGTAGCACGACTGCGTAATTCCAGTTGTGTGGCACGTTTATTTTTTGCGTAAAAGGGAGGTGCAATGAAATAAAATGGATTTCATCTGACTGCATTTGCCGGCCTCTCTATCTTATGTGATAGGAAGGATGTGAGCATAATATGGAGCAGAAAGGGTCAAGGAAAAAATTGACTATTATTTAAAATGAATGAAGAAAGAAAGCGTGTAGCCAGTGGCGTAAATCCAGCGATACCGTGGCGCACGCTATTTTTATGAGAGGAGAGAATTCCAATGGAAACAAAATCAAATCAGTTTTTGGGGAAAGAGCCTGTGGGTAAATTAATGAGGCAGTATGCAATTCCCTGTATTATATCCCTGCTAGTGGGAGCGCTTTACAATATTGTGGATCAAATATTCATTGCCAATGCAGCATACCTTGGCTCTTATGGAAATGCGGCTAATACCGTTGTATTTCCGCTAACGGTGATTGCTTTGGCCATTGCTGTTATGATTGGCGATGGCTGCTGTGCATTTGTCAGCCTGAGCCTGGGCAGAAAGGAACCGGAAAATGCCAAAAAAAGCGTGGGAAGCGCTGTTGTTCTGGCGGTTCTTACCAGTTTGATTCTGTGTGCTGTCTATCTGATTTTCAGTAATCAGATCATTGCGATGTTTGGCGGCACCGTAAATAAAGAAACTTTCCGTTATTCGAAAGAGTATTTCTTTTATATCTCTCTGGGTATTCCCTTTTATATGTTTGGTCAGGCCATGAATCCGGTCATTCGTGCGGATGGAAATCCAAAGTTTGCAATGGCGTCTACGCTGGCGGGAGCGGTTCTGAATATCATTCTTGACCCCATTTTTATTTTTGTGTTCAAATGGGGAATGATGGGGGCGGCAGTTGCTACTGTGATCGGACAGATTGTTACGGCTGTGTTGGCAATCTGGTACCTTCTGCACATGAAAATGGTTCGGCCCGCAAAAGGGGATTACCGGATTGACTGGAAGATTTCCCGTAAAACACTGGCTCTTGGAATCACCAGTTTTCTGTCTCAGATTTCTCTGGTGGCGGCCATGGCGGCCATCAATAATATGATCCGGAAGTATGGCGCTCTTGATCCGATCTTTGGTCAGGAAGAGCTCGCTCAGATTCCCATGGCGGTGGTGGGTATCGTAATGAAATTTTTCCAGATAGTGATCTCAATCGTTGTGGGTATGGCGGCAGGCTGTATTCCCATTGTTGGTTATAATATGGGAGCCGGATTGAAGCAGCGGGTCAAAAGCCTGTTTACAAAGCTTTTGACTGCAGAGGCAGGCGTTGGGGCTGTCTCCCTGATTATTGTGGAATTCTTCCCACGTCAGCTTATTGCTGTTTTTGGTGCGGCCAATGAGAGTGTTTATTATACAGATTTTGCAATCAAAGCGTTTCGCATTTATCTTTGCATGATTATTTTTGCATGTATCAATAAAGCTTGCTTTATTTTTTTGCAGGCTATGGGTAAGGCGGCAGCTTCCACTATGCTTTCCATGGTACGTGAAATCGTGTTCGGCGTTGGCTTTGCGCTGCTTCTTCCGGTGTTTTTCGGCCTGGACGGCGTACTGTACTCTATGCCGGTGTCAGATCTTCTGACCTTTGTAATCGCAGTGGTACTTATCATTCGTACGTATCGGGAACTGAAGGAGAAGGGAATAAAATAGAAAGGTGATTGTTGTAATCAGCCGTAAATTTGGAAGCTGCTGTGTTGAGGAGGTGACAACGATAAATATAGCTGGTATTGTCAATGACAAGCTCAGAGAAGAAAAATATAAGGAATGCATTCAAAGCTGCGATTGCAGGGAACTGATCCGCATTATTAAAACCGTTTATCTTCGTGATAAAAAACGGATGGAGCAAGGGAAAAAGAAACGAAATGATATTTTACAGTATTTTTCTAAAAATCAGGTACCAATATAATGCAAGCCCGGCGGGCGATTACCTTTATTAACAATAAATCAGCGTGCAGCTATAGGCGTAAATCCAGTAAACGCCATAGTTACACGCTATTTTTATAAAAGAGTGAACGTATCGGAAGAATGGGATCATAACAATCAGCCGTGAATTGGGCAGTGCAATGTATACAAAAATCAGGACTCAATTTTGTGACAGGTTATGAGTTTAACTTTTGAAAAATCTGAATCACCTTATTATACTAAAGAAGAACAGTTGGTTATAAAGCTGGAAGAAATTTGACTGGAGAAAAGCAGTGAAGGATATGGAACATGAAAGAGTCAGGATATCGGATATTGCAGAGGAATTGGGACTTAGTACCGCAGCCGTTTCTTATGTGATTCATGGAAAGACAGGAAAGGTATCCGAGGAGACCGTCAAGCGTGTGCAGGAGCTTTTGGAAAAGCGGGAGTATATTCCAAGCATGGCCGGCATTTTGCTGGCCCAGAATAATTCCAGGATCATCGGCATTGTAGTCAATGATCATGAAAAATATGAGGGCCGTGTTCTGCAGGACGGCTTTATTTCATCTGCCATAAATGAATTATCGAAGCAGATTGATCAGGCGGGTTATTTTATGATGATAAAGACTACGACACAGTGGAATGAAATTGCCCGTTTTGCATCCATGTGGAATATGGATGGCCTGGTGCTGATGGGATTTTGTGAACAGGATTACAGAAAACTGCGGGATTCCATTCGGATTCCCTTTGTGGTATATGATGGATATTTCCAGGAAACCAGGGGGATCTGCAATCTGACGCTGGATAACCATGACGGCGGATACCAGGTGGGAATGTACCTGAAGCGCATGGGTCATGAGAAGGTGCTCTGCATTTCCGACAATTTTATCTGTATGGATTCGGAGCGTATGGATGGCTGTACGGAGGCGATGGGGGCCGGAACGGTTAGTTTTTTGCAGATCCCCTTTCAGAGGGAAGCGAGGATGCAGTTTTATGGAGAGCGGATCGTGGAGATCCTGGAATATACTGCGGTTTTTGCAGTCTCGGACTATTATGCGGTTGAATTAATGCATTATCTGCAGGAACGGGGGATAAAGGTACCGAAGGATATTTCCATCGTGGGGTTTGACGATAGTCCAATCTGCACTTACAGTGTTCCGGAACTGACCACGGTCAGGCAGGATGTGGGCCTTCGGGCAAAATATGCGATTACCATGCTGCAGGAACTGAAAAATGGTATGAAAGAACCTGGTGCGATGAGGCTGCCGGTATCCCTGGTGGAACGTCAGAGCGTGAAAAAACGAAATGGGGAGGATTAGAGGGATGGAAGGACAGAAGGAATTTGGCCGTGCTGTGTTAAAAATCGCATTACCGGTAACTTTACAGTCGCTGCTCCAGTCCTCCTTCAGCGTTATTGACCAGGTAATGATTGGGCAGCTTGGAAGCAGCAGTATTGCAGGAATCGGTCTTGGAGGAAAATTTGCTTCCCTCTATTCCGTTATTCTGGCGGCCATTGCCGCGGCTGCCGGAATCATGATTTCCCAATATATGGGTGCGCAGGATGAGGAGGCAGTCAGCCGGAGTTTTTTTATAAATTCAGGGTTGTCGATAGGATTGGCAATACTGTTTTTACTTCCCTGTATGGCGTTCCCGGAAGCGGTGATTGGACTTTATACAAAAGATGCGGTTACCAGGAAGCTGGCCTCAGAATATCTTCGTATTTTTTCCCTTTCTTTTTTGCCTATGGCCCTCAGTTCCATGGTGACGACCATGTTTCGCTGCATGGAGGCGGCAAAGATGCCGTTATATGCCAGCATCCTTGCTTTGTTTATGAACACCGGATTGAATTATCTCCTGATTTTCGGAAAAGGAATCTTTCCCGCCATGGGGGTAAAGGGCGCTGCGCTGGCAACAGCGGCGGCTCAGTTGATTTCCTGCATAGTTCTTCTCCTTTTCTTCCTGGGATTTATCCGCAAACAGGAAACAAAGCGGATAAAAGGATGGCAGGAAAAAGGGAATAGGCTGATGCGGAAGGCTATTTCCAAAGGTGGTTATAGACGGCAGTATCTGGGCATTATCGGTCCTATGCTGATCTGTGAATTTATGTGGAGCCTGGGGGAAAATGTTTATGCCGCAGTTTACGGAAATATGGGAACGGATGCCTGTGCGGCAATGACCATGACTGTACCGGTTCAGACGCTTGTAATTGGGGCATTAAGCGGTTTGTCACAGGCGGCAGGTATCCTGACGGGTAAACTTCTTGGCGGTAATCAATATGAGAAAGCATATGTGGATTCAAGGAAGCTGATGAAGTATGGATTTATTGGTTCCTTGATTTTATCTCTGCTGCTGCTCCTGATCAGTCCTTTTTATGTGAGGATTTACAATGTGGAGCTGTCGGTTCAGTTAATGACTCGGGATCTTTTGATCGTATTTGCAGTGGTTTCCCCTGTTAAGGTTCAGAATATGATATTGGGCGGAGGTATTATCCGCAGCGGCGGGAAAACGAAATATATCATGTGGGTGGATATCATCGGTACGTGGCTGTTTGGGGTGCCCTTGGCCTTGCTGTCGGCGTTTGTGTGGAAGCTGCCGATTGCATATGTATACTTTATTTTGTCCATGGAAGAGTGTGTACGATTAGGAATTTCATTTGTGATTTTTCGGAAAAAAGCATGGATGAAGCAAGTATTTTGAGGAAGATGTATCCATTAAAGCAAGAACGCAATTCCCCATAGGAATGTGCGGGCGGTGGAATTTAAGATTTCATTTTCATAGTGCTTTTGACTCTTTGTTGAGAAAGGCGCAAAGTTACGGTATAATGGCAGGTGAAATCTATACTTTGAGGTGATGAAGATGCTGCATATAGCGATATGCGATGATGATATACAGATAGCCTCGCTCAGTCCAGTGAAAATTTGCGGTATGACCTGCAGGATGGAATTTATTATGACCTGCTTCTTTTGGATATCGAGATGCCGGGCGTAGACGGGATGGAGCTGGCGGAGCATATTCATGACGATATGGCAGCGGCAAGGATCATTTTTATTACATCCCATTTGGAGTATGCGATAGAAGCCTATGAGTTTTCGGTTTTCCGCTATATTCCAAAGAATAAGATTGATGAAAAACCGTATCGAACAGATCGCATACCGGGATATTTTGTATATTCTGAAGGACGGGAAATATGAGGTATTTTATTTAACCGGAGGAGAAACAAAGTCTGTGCGCAGGACATTGACACAGGTTTTTGAGGAGCTTGGCGAAGAATATTTTTGTTTTGCGGACAGAAAGAGGCTAAAAATAAGCGTAAGGAGATAGACAAAGCGAAAGAATAACCGGCAGAAATGGAGAAAACAGATGTGCGGAAGATATTATGTGGATGATGGGACAGCAAGAGAGATTGAGAAGGTCGTTCGTAAAGTGGAAGCAGGCCTGCTGTTTCAGAAAGCGGGAGATGTTTACCCCTCTCAGGCGGCGCCTGTTCTTACCGGAAGAAGTGGGGAACTTACCGTGGAGCTGATGAACTGGGGATTTCCCCGGTATCAGAGCAAGGGACTGCTGATCAATGCAAGGGCGGAGACGGTACTGGAGCGTAAAACCTTTCGGGAGAGCGTGCTTCATAGACGCTGCATCATTCCGGCGGGGCATTTTTATGAATGGGATGCCCAAAAGGAAAAGGTTCAGTTTCAGAGAGAAGATGATCCGGTGTTATATATGGCCGGATTTTATAACCGCTTTCAGGATATGGATCGCTTTATGATTATTACTACACAGGCAAATGCTTCTGTTGCCCCCGTGCATGAACGGATGCCGCTGGTACTGGAGCAAAGCGAGCTGGAGGCATGGGTTTATGATGATGCGTTTCTTTCGTTTGCATTAACGAAGGAGCCGGCGCAGTTAAGACCGTATCGGGAGTTTGAGCAGCAGAGTCTTTTTTCCAGATACTTACACTTGTAATGAGAACATACGTTCACTATAATGAAAGACAGCAGGAGGTGAACGTTTGTTTGAAAAAAGTGATTTTTCATATTGATGTTAATTCAGCCTTCCTAAGTTGGGAGGCTGTTTATCGTCTCTATCATGCAGGCGGAAGGGTGGATCTGCGGGAGGAAGCGGCGGCTGTAGGCGGTGATATGGCAATGCGGCACGGCATTATCCTTGCAAAGTCGATACCCGCGAAACGATTTGGCATTCGGACGGGGGAAAGCATTGTGGAGGCAAGACAGAAATGTCCGAACCTGAAGCTGGTTCCGCCAAATTACGGGCTGTATGAACAATGCTCCCGGGCTTTTATGGAAATACTAAAGGAATACTCCCCTGATGTGGAACAGTATTCCATTGATGAGGCATTTATGGATATGACGGGCATGGAACAGCTTTTCGGGGAGCCGGTAAAGGCGGCGCATTTCATAAAAGACCGAATCCGTGATGAGCTGGGATTTACCGTTAATGTGGGGATCTCTGAAAATAAACTGCTGGCAAAGATGGCATCGGATTTTAAAAAGCCGGATCAGGTGCATACCCTGTGGAAATGGGAGATCGGACATAAAATGTGGCCTCTGCCGGTATCGGATCTGTTTTTTGTGGGGCGGGCTACCGCAAAGAAACTGCTTGATCTGGGGATCCGGACGATCGGGGAGCTGGCAAAGTCAGATCCGGCCATGCTGCGGAGCATTCTGAAAAAACACGGGGAGATCATATGGGCTTTTGCCAATGGCATGGATGTGTCTGTGGTTGAACCGCAGGCGCCTGCGCCAAAGGGATATGGGAACAGTACGACCATTCCCTTTGATGTAACGGATGGTTCTACGGCCAGGCTGGTACTGCTGAGTCTGGCAGAGACCGTTGCGGCCAGACTCCGGGCGGCAAAGGTGCAGGCGGAGGTGATTGCCGTGGGTATTAAAAGCTTTGACTTATCCTATGCCAGCCATCAGATGACGCTGAAAAATCCTACGAATATTACGGCGGAAATTCACCGTTTCGCCTGTGAACTGTTTGATTCCTTATGGGATGGGACGCCGATCCGCCATCTTGGCATTCACACAGGGAGAATCAGGGATAACAGGAATATGAGACAACTGGATATGTTTGACGATTTGGATTATGAAAAGCTGGAGCAGTGGGATGATACGGTGGACCGCATCCGGTCACGATACGGAAATGACTCTTTAAAACGTGCCGTATTTCTGGGCAGTGGGCTTGATCATATGAGCGGAGGTATCAGCCGGGAAAAACGGGAAGTAGATTATACGAAGGTGAAGGTGGAGTAAATGGCGGCGTTTGCGCAGGGACAGGTGGAGGAACGGTTACAGGAAAGAGAAGTCCGGGGACGGAAAAGGAAGGTGGCTGTAGACTGCTGGTTTACCTCAACCGGGCGGACCATGCCGCGGATGATGAAATTTGAGAATGAGGACGGATGCCTGCAGATGGTGAACAATATTCGGATAATCCGGCGGGAGCAGAAGTATTATGCCGGGATATACTGTCAGCGGTTTGACTGCAAAGCAACGGTGGACGGAGTGGAACGGGAATTTATTTTGATGTTCCGTCCGAGAGAACATTTGTGGGAGTTGATTCTGCCGGACGGCGGGGCGGAGAGATGATTAGTAAGTTCAGCTATGCACGCCACAGACGCCTTCTGCGAAGGCTATCAAGGCTATCTGCTGCCAAAGCAGCTCCTGTCTGCGGCTGATGTGCGTTCCGCACATCTCCGAAAATGAAAAAGGAACTAACATTTTTGTAAGGTTGCGGGACAGCCCTGTGAAAACATGGTGAAATGAGGTAAAATAAGGACAGATTTGGTCTGAAAGCGGGGGAGGGAATATGAAGATTCTGATTGTTGAGGATGATCTGGTGCTGGCCAGGGAGATTTGCCGTCTCTGCGAAAAATGGATGTTTCAGGCGGAGTATCTGGAAACCTTTGATGAGGTGGACGGTGAGTGGCAGCGGCGCAGGCCGGATCTGATCCTGATGGATATTAATCTGCCGTCATATGACGGGTTTTACTGGTGCGGCAGGATTCGCAGACTGTCGCAGGTGCCGGTGCTGTTTTTGTCCAGCCGGGATCAGAACGGGGATAAGGTTATGGCAATGGTATCCGGCGGAGATGATTATATTGAGAAGCCCTTTGACCCGGAGCTGCTGCTGGTGAAAATCCGGTCTATGCTGCGGAGGGCTTATGAGTATACCCAGACGGAGCGTGAAAGTATTGGAGAAGATCTGGTTTATGACCGGAACCAGGGCAGGCTGCTTTACAGGGAGCAGACGGTGATCGAGATGACGAAATCGGAAAACCGGATTTTTGGAATGCTGGCGGATCACCGGGGACAGGTAGTGGAGCGGGAGACTCTGATGCAGCAGCTTTGGAATACGGATGAATATGTGACGGATGCTTCTCTGACGGTGCTGGTATCACGGCTGCGGGCCAAGATCCACAATGAAACCGGCGGTCTGGACTGTATTCACACGAAAAAGGGAAAGGGATATTTTCTGGAATAAAAGGATGAGATATTTGAAGGAAAGGCGCATCGCCCTGCTTACGGCAGCAGGGATACTGGTATTTATAAATATATATTTGGGATTTATCTGTGCATCACACTTATTGATAGAGGATCTGGTGTATCTGGATGTGCTGCTGCTTCTGGCAGGGGGCGTGATTGCGGCGAGGGATTATCTGAAATGGCGGCGTCTTGGAAATTATTTGGAGGGAAAAGAAATCCTGTCGGCCAGGGAGGAAGAATGGCTGCTGGGAAGCCGAATAGCGGAATACGTCCGTCAGGAACGGGAAAATAAAGAGATGGAAATCCGCAGAAGGATGGAGGAGTTGTCATCTCTTTCCGATTATGTGGCGCGGTGGTCCCATGAAGCAAAGCTGCCCCTGACGGCGCTGAAGCTGATGAATGAGAGAAATCAGGACGAAGCACTGAAAAAGGAAATGCAGGGCTGCGTGGTGCGTCTGGAGACATTGCTTCAGACTGTGTTGATGGGAAGCAAGCTGCAGTGCCCGGAGCATGATGTGAAATATGAAAGATTTTTGCTGGCAGACGCAGTGCGAGAAGCGTTAAAAAACCAGTCCTATTACCTGATTCAGAATCAGGTGGAGATTTCCCTGAATCTGGGAGAGGAGATGGTTTACAGTGACAGAAGATGGCTGGTGTATCTGCTGGATCAGCTCATTGCAAATGCAGTGAAGTATAAACAAACGCCCGCAAAGCTGTCATTTACAGCCCGGACCGGCCCGGGGGACGGGATATCCCTGACAGTGGCGGATAACGGTATCGGCATCCCTGACGGGGATCTCCCCCACATATTCCAGCGTGGCTATGTGGGACGGAAGCTGAGGAAGGGTGACTACCGCTCCACCGGGATGGGATTGTATTTTGTGAAAGAAACGGCAGGGCTGCTGCATATTTCCATAGAGGTCCTTTCCGAAGAAGGTCAGGGAACCAGTTTCGTGCTGCGCTTTGGGGATATGGCGGACTACCTTATGAGATAATCTTACCGAAATGTAAGATTAGTGCCGGAACTGTTAGGGGGATGTAAGGATTTTGCTCCATGGATTTGATACAATCTGATCATGTAAAGTATAGGGCTGCCGTAAAATCTGTGACGCAGCTTTCGGTATCCGTTGTTCACCTAGTACTCCCGACATCTGTATGTCCATGACGGATTTCATCCGCCATATGCCATACATCTGTCTCGTACATGTGTACAACTGGATATCAGAAAGTGTGTGACAGATTTTGCGATAGTCTTAATGGATAAGGAGGCAAAAATCGTGAATCAAATTCTGGAAGTAAAAAATCTTTCCAAGAGCTACGGGCGGGGCGAGTATCAGACCGCAGTGCTTAAGGATATCAATATGACGGTTTGTGAGGGGGATTTTATAGCGATCATGGGGCCCAGCGGCGCCGGAAAAACAACGCTGCTGAATCTGCTCTCCACGCTGGATTCCCCCACCAGAGGGGAAATTCTGCTGGACGGGGCGGATATCACGGCTATGAAAAACCGGGAGCTGTCTATTCTGCGCCGGGATAAGATCGGCTTTATTTTTCAGGAGTATAATCTGCTGGATAATATGACCTTGCAGGATAACATTGCGCTGCCGCTTTCCTTAAACGGGGTGCCCTCCGGTCAGGTGATACAGAGGGTGCGGGAGCAGGCCGGGATTTTTGGACTGACTCAGCATATGGAGAAATATCCCTATCAGCTTTCCGGCGGACAGAAGCAGAGGGCGGCCAGCGCCAGAGCGCTGATTACGAAGCCACGGATTTTGTTTGCGGATGAGCCCACGGGGGCTTTGGATTCCCGCTCCAGCCGGGATCTGCTGGAGTGTCTGAAAATGGTAAATGAGAAGGGGCAGGCCACCATTTTGATGGTGACTCATGACGCCTACACTGCAAGCTATGCAAAGCAGGTCTATCTGCTGAAGGATGGCAGGGTGCAGTGCAGGCTGAACCGGGGGAAGGAACGGAAAGTATTTTATGAGGAGATTATGTCCATGCTGGCATCTTTGGGAGGTGAGCGAGAATGAACCTTTTTGGGCTTGCCCGGTCTAATTTTAAGCGCAGTGTACGGGAATACGGGATGCTGGTCTTTACGCTGGCATTCTCAATTTTTATTTTTTTCAACTTTCAGAATATGATCTATTCTGACGCCATGAAGGTGCTGGAGAATTTTAATAAAGATTACATCGATATGATTATACATGCGGCTTCTGTCGTATTTGTGATATTTCTGTTTTTCTTTGTCTGGTATGCGTCCAACGTATTTTTAAACCAGCGGAAAAAAGAGATCGGAATCTATATTTTCATGGGCCTTGATAACTCACGGATCGGGAAAATGTATGCGCTGGAAAGCTGTATGATCGGATTTCTGGCATTGTTTTCCGGGCTGTTTCTGGGTGTGGCATTTTCCAAACTGTTTCAGATGGTTCTGCTGCGGCTTTCCGAGATCAGCGTGGATGTAAAGTTTTCTTTCTCGGTTAAGCCGGTGGCGATTACGGGAATGATGTTTCTGGCTATTTACGGCATTATGACATGGAAAGGGTATCATACCTTAAAGACCAGCAGTGTGCTGGATCTGCTGTCCGGCGCAAAGCAGAAGGAAATGAAGCCGGAAAAGAAACTGGTAACAGCGCTGCGCATCGGGGCAGGAACAGGCATTTTGCTGGCAGGATATGGGGCAGCGTGGAACACCGGAGGCGCACGTTCGCTGGAAAATGCGCTGCTGGCTGTGGTGCTGGTGATTGTCGGCGTGTACCTGCTGTATTCCGGCCTGATCCCGGCGATCCTGCGGTCATTGACCCGGAATAAAAGATATCTGTACCGCAGGGAACGGAATCTCTGGGTCAACAGTCTGGCATTCCGGATAAAAAAGAATTACCGGACCTACGCTATGGTAACGGTTCTGATGATCTGCTCTGTAACGGTGATGGCGGTTTCCATTGCAATGAAGCAGCGGTATGAGAAGGCAATGCATTTTGATCAGACCTATAATTATCAGATCATCAGTTCCCATTCCTGGAACGGGGAGGAGATTGCCCGAGGAATCGAACAGGAAAATGAGGTGGAGTACTGGAACGAGATTCCGCTCCTGATGATGGACCCGGAACTGTTCCATACGGTTTATACAGATTACATGTACGGTGTGGTTCCCTGTTCGCAGGTAGAAAAGGCGGCAGAAGCCGCAGGTTTGCCGTTTCCCTATGCCGATCTGGCGGATGATGAGATAGTGAAGCTGGAGCATGAGATTTTGATGAGCTTTGTTGACACAGATCATTCCGGGGAAATAAGGATGATCGGGGAGGAGACATATAAGCTGCGTGGAACGGACACGACACCCTATCTGGGAAAAATTCAGACCTATTCTGACATCTATATCGTGAGTGATGGGGCCTATGAGCGGCTGAGACCGCTGGGAGTGGAGAACCGGCTGTATAATTACCGGATTCAGGATATGGAAAACATGGAGGCTTCCCGGCCCTATCTTGAGACGCTGGCAGAAAACAGCGAGGACGGGACTAATTATACGGGCATTAATTTTACAGAATCGGAGGGAAAGGATGACAGTTGGATTCGGGTGATGTATTCCCTTTGCCTGTTCATGTTCGTGACACTGGTGTTAGCCAGCGGAAGCATTATTTTCCTGAAGGTAGGCAATGATGCTTATGAGGATCGTCAGCGGTATCAGGTGCTGGGAAAGCTGGGGATTTCCAAATCGGTTCTGGGAAAATCAGTGAGAAATGAGATTTGCTTTACCTATTACTGCCCGTTTTTTCTGATGGCAGTCACATCTTATTTTTCCGTCAGGGCGCTGGGCAATGTGATGAAGGAAAATTTGTTCTGCGTCAATCTGTGGAGTATGGGTGTGATTCTGGTCTTATTTGCAGGCGTGTGCGGGCTGTCCGTGCGGGCGGCGAAGCGCAGGCTGCTGTAGGTCATTATAGCAGCAGTTATCTTTCATATGATTACGGAAGGGAGCTTTGCGAACCGTGGAATTCTCCACAGGCCATGGCTCCCGCTCTATGGCTGCGGGGCGTTCCGATTTTGGCCTTTCCCGAAAGCCTGAAAAAAACCGCTGTTGGAAAAAGTATGGATAAGATTATATTGTATAAAGAAAATTTATACTTGCATTTCCGTTAAAAGTTTGTTATAACTAACGTGACGCGCGATGTTAGAAAACATGTAAGACCAGTTTTCTGATATCGTGCGTTATTTTTTGAGAGCAAGTTAGTTAAAACTAATTGAAAACGGGAGGGATGAATATTAAGAAGCATGGTTCAACGATCATTTTAGCGGGAATATTGGTGATATTGTCCATATGCTCGCTATTTGTGGGTGTTTTGGATATTAAGGTGTCCGATCTGATAGGCGGTGATGTGCAGCAGTGGGAAATCTTTTTTATCTCCCGGCTGCCCCGTTTGCTTGCGATTTTATGCACTGGCATCGGTATGAGTGTAGCAGGGCTGATTATGCAGCAGCTCTGTATGAATAAGTTTGTTTCCCCCACGACAGGTGCAACGATTTCATCGGCACAGTTTGGAATTTTGCTGGCGCTGCTTTACATGCCGCATTCTACTTTATGGGGAAGAGCGATTTTTGCATTTGTAACGGCAATTTTAGGAACATGGATCTTTGTCTGGTTTATCCAGAGAGTTCAGTTTAAGGATGTGGTCATGGTACCGCTGGTGGGAATCATGTTTGGCAATGTGATTGGCGGAATCACGAATTTTCTTGCATACAAATATGAAATGACGCAGGCTTTGTCTTCCTGGCTGGTGGGACATTTTTCTCTGGTACTGAGAGGAAGATATGAAATTGTTTATCTTGTGGCGCCACTGGTGATTCTGGCATTTATATTTGCCAATCACTTTAATATTGTAGGGATGGGAAAAGATTTTTCCAGAAATTTGGGAGTTCCTTATAATCTCGTTCTGTTTATGGGACTGAGTATTGCGGCGATGATCACAGCATCCATTGTGGTAGTGGTTGGCTCCATCTCTTATATCGGCTTGATTGTCCCTAATTTGGTTGCCATGTTTAAAGGAGACAAAATCAGGGGAACGCTCATCGATACGGCTTTGTTTGGGGCGATTTTTGTGCTGGTATGCGACATGATCGGCAGAGTAGTGATTGCTCCGTATGAATTGCCCATTGAACTGATTATCGGAATTCTGGGAAGCATTGTATTTATCGGCTTGCTCCTATACCGCCTGAAAAATGGACGGAAGGCAGTCAGGCTCGGCAAAAGAAATACCGATGCGGCAAAAATAACGGGAGGTACGGCGAAATGAAACAGACTGCTTCACGCAGGTCTAATACGGGGAAGCTGATCATTATGGCGGTTCTTGTGCTGCTTGCAGCAATAGCCTATATGACGGTGGGGGTCAGATTTGGGAATCCGAAGATGGTTCGGTATGCAATGAAAATACGAACTCCTAAATTGATTGTAATGATCATTACAGCTTTTTCCATAGGTGCGGCTTCCATTATTTTTCAGTCCATTATTAATAACAGGATTGTAACGCCGTGCCTTTTGGGAATGAATGCACTTTATACGCTGATCCATACGGTTGTTTATTTTTTCGCAGGTGCAGCCAGCATTTTTGTCTATAATGCCAATGCGTCCTTTGCAATGGATCTGGTGCTGATGGGAGTTACAGCCACACTGGTTTACAGTTACCTGTTTAAGAAAACGAAGCACAATGTCCTCTATGTGCTGCTGATCGGCACCGTGCTGTCCTCATTTTTCTCCAGTGTACAAAACACATTGACGCGCATTATGGATCCGAATGAATATGATGCACTTTTGAGTACCCTGGTAGCGAGCTTCAGTAATATCAATTCTGAGATCATTATTTTTTCTGTGATCGTATTAGCCGCATTGGCGGTGATCTTTCGGAAGGAACTCAGGCTTTTGGATGTGCTGACCCTTGGGAAAGACCAGGCAATCAACCTGGGAGTGGATTATGATAGATGTATCCGCCGTCTGCTGCTGGGAGTAACTCTTTGCATTGCTGTGGCGACGGCTATGGTTGGACCGATTTCCTTCATGGGACTGATCATTGCAAATCTGTCCAGGCAGCTTTTGAAAACTTACCGCCATACACAGCTTGTATTAGGATCTGCCTTGTTTGGAATAATCGTTCTGGTTGGAGGACAGATCCTTGTGGAACATGTATTTTCCTATACGATTCCGGTCAGTGTGTTTATTACCGTAGGCGGAGGAATTTATTTCCTGTATCTTCTTCTTACGAATAAGGGGGTATAAGTCATGATTATTGAGAAACTCACAAAAAAATACGACGGAAAAACAGTGGTAGATGACGTAAGCTTTGAAATACCCAAGGGAAAGGTCATTTCTCTGATCGGTCCCAATGGGGCCGGAAAATCCACGGTTATGGGGATCTTATCCAGACTGATCGCCAGGGACCATGGCAGTGTGGAATTTGAAGGGACCGATATTTCCAAATGGAAGAGTAAGGAGCTGGCAAAACGTCTGGCGATTCTGACACAGACAAACAATATCCAGATGAAGCTTACTGTCCGGGAACTGGTATCATTCGGACGTTTTCCGTATTCCGGAGGGCGTATCACAAAGGAAGAAGAAAAAATCATAGATCAGGCCATTGCATATATGGAGCTTCAGGAATTTGAGGATCGCTTTATTGACGAGCTGTCCGGCGGGCAGCGCCAGAGAGCGTATATTGCCATGGTGATTGCTCAGGATACGGAATATGTCCTCTTGGATGAACCAACCAATAATCTGGACATTTACCACGCTACGAATATGATGAAAATTGTCCGTCGGCTCTGCGATGAGCTGGGCAAGACGGTGATTTTAGTGCTGCATGAGATTAATTACGCGGCATTTTATTCCGACTACATCTGTGCCTTTGTAGATGGGAAAATTGCAAAATTCGGTACGGTAAAGGAGGTGATGACGGAGGAGACGTTATCCATGATCTATCACGTGGATTTTGAAATAAGAGAAATAGAAGGAAAACCTCTCTCTATTTATTATTAACCCGCCTGGTATCCCGGGCACAATAAAAACAAAAAGGAGTATGCAAATTATGAAAAAAATGACAGCTTTATTATTAACAGGTATGATGATTCTTGGCGTTGGGGCAATGAATGTCAGCGCCGCTGAGGATGGGACGGAAACGGTCAAGATTTCTGCGCTGAATGCACAGGGAGAAACAGAGGAGATGGAAGTTCCCTTTGATCCGCAGCGCGTGGCGATTCTTGATTTTGCAGCCCTTGACATTATGGATAATCTTGGACTGGGAGACAGAGTAGTGGGATGCGCAAGTACGACGCTGGATTATCTGAAGAAATATACGGAACAGGACGGTGTGGAGAAGCTTGGCACAATCAAAGAAGCGGATTTGGAAGCGGTTATGGCTTGTGAACCGGATGTGATCTTTATTGGCGGACGTCTGAGCAAATCTTATGATGCATTAAGTGAAATTGCTCCGGTTGTTTATCTGGCTACGGACGCGGAAAAAGGAGTAGTGGAAAGCACCCATGAAAATGCAGGGGTTATCGCTTCTATCTTCGGACTGGAAGATCAGGTCGAGGAAAAATTTACCGGATTTGATGAACGTATTGCGGCACTTCAGGATGCAGCAGAAGGAAAAACGGCAGTAATAGGAATGTGTACAAGCGGAAGCTTTAATGTTCTTGGAAATGACGGACGCTGCTCTATTATTGGTACAGAGATCGGTTTTGATAATCTCTGCAAGGAGACTTCCTCCGAACGGGGCGGAAGCGGAGAAAGAGGCGGACAGAATGCCGGAGAAGGTAAAGGCGAAGAAAATGCAGAGAGAACAGATAGCGCAGAAAAAACAGAAAATGCAGAAGGCAAAGAGAATGCCCAGGGAGGAACTGCAACTCATGGCAATGAAGCATCCTTCGAATTGATCGTATCCCTGAATCCGGATTACATCTTTGTTATGGACCGTGATGCTGCAATCGGTACAGAGGGCGCACAGCTTGCAAAGGACATTATGGAAAATGAGTTAGTTATGGGCACAGACGCATACAATAATGGAAATCTTGTTTATCTGGAGCATCCGGCCGTTTGGTATACGGCAGAGGGCGGAATTACAGCACTGGATACGATGCTGTCCGATTTGGAAACATTTCTGATTCAGGAATAAGAAACAGATGATAAATGAACGTTATGTTCTGCCTATAGAAAATTATCTCATCCGTTTGACTTTTTGACGAAAGAGTGCTATTTTATAAATGAATAATTCATTCAGAGGAGGGCGGAATATTTGAACCAGCGAATTAAGGATATAGCTGATGCGGCTACACGGCTATTCCTCCGGCAAGGCTATGCAAAAACGCAGATCAGCCATATCGCAAAGGCAGTCGGTGTTTCTGTCGGTACGATTTATCTCGACTTTGCAGGGAAAAAGGAAATTATGCACTTTATCCTGAAATGTACCATAGCTCCCTCATTTGTAGAGCATGAGTTTGAACGGCCCATCACAGACGATCTATTCGTTGGATTGGAAAATGAAATCATCACCGCTTTTGAAAAATCGGGGGAGGCCTTTGCCTCCCCTCTTCAAGGAAATCTGGAAGATTATGACTTTGAATCCCTTATTAGTGATGCATTTGATATTCTGGCCCAGTATGCGGCTGGATGCCTGTTTATTGAAAAAAACCAATATGAGTTTAAGAATTTGGCACAGCACTACATGGCATACCGCAAACAATTTCTCAATACCATGATGCGCTATATTCAGGCGTTTATTGATCGGGGGACGGTTCGCCCGATGGAACAGCTTGAATTGTCCACCACATTGATAATCGAAATCTTGTCGTGGTGGGCGATGGATATTCGCTACACCTCTTTTGAAACCAAAGAGATTCCTATGGATTTGGCGAAACAGATTTGCATGGATAATATCGTGTCCGCATACAAGCGATAAATTAGCAGGGCTTTTTGTCCTCTAATTTTTACCCGGAAAATGAATGAATTATTCATTTATTGGGGGCGAGGAAATTTTCCACGACCAGCGGCAATGCGCATATTAAGTCGGCCATTGGTTCAGGAACCTTTAAAACCAACAATTCAGGCGAATTGAATGTAATATATACCGAAGTAACCGGCGATCCCTCATTTTATAACAAAAATGATGGTATTCATGTTGCGCTTCCGGCTGATCTGGAATTTGAGTTTGAAGCCACAACGAAAAATGGTTCTATCTCCACCACCCCTTAATTGGATCGCTTAACGGGAGAGGATTATATGGGAAAACGGTCAGCAGATTGGGGAAAATATGCAGAGGCAGCATGGGGCTATGAAGAACAGTAATGATGAAAAAATGTCTGTTCCCTCATAATTTATATTGATATTGACTTTTTGAACGTTGTTCAGTATAATGTGAATTGAACGATGTTCAAGGAGGGTGTTATGGATAATAGAGAAATCATCATTCAGGCCACGATAGATCTCATCAATGAAAAGGGGGAGCAAATGGATAGTATTACAGTACGGGAGATATGCAAAAAGGCAAATGTAGGACTAGGGCTAGTAAATTATCATTTTGGAAACAAGGACAAACTCATAGAATTGTGTGTGGAACGTATTGTAAATGGGATCATTGATAACTTCCGTACCATCCGGGAAAAAACGGAAAGACTGAACGCTTTTGAAAAGCTTGCGTATCTTGGAGACATGACATTTACATTCTTATTTGAACACTATGCCGTATCAAAAATTTCTATTCTTTCGGATATGCGTATGCCAAAAGAAAACGACAATACGCATAGGACGTATCTTGCTTATCTTCCGCTTATGTCTGCCTGCCGTCCAGATTGGGACGAAAAAACGCTTAAACGCAAAACCTTTTATCTGATTTCCGTGATGCAGCAGTCGTTTTTACGGTATAAAGTAATCATGCAGCTCTATGGAATAGATTTGACTGTTCCGGAAGAACGCAAAGCATTTCATGAAACGGTATTGCATGACATTTTGGAGGTCTAGTCTATGAAAATCACAGTAATAAATGGAACAGAAAAACATGGTGTAACCTACCGTTTAAAAGAAATATTTCTGGAGCAGTTTCGGGAGAAATCAGATATCAGGGAATTTTATCTGCCAAAGGACTGTCCGGCTTTTTGCTCAGGCTGTGCAAACTGTGTCATAAAAGGCGAACATATATGTAAAGATGCGGAATATATAAAAAAAATTACATCATCGCTATTAGAATCTGATTTGATTGTAATGACCAGCCCTGTTTATGTGATGCACGCAACAGGCTCCATGAAAGCATTGCTTGACCATCTTGCATATTTATGGATGCCGCACCGCCCTGCTCCTGAAATGTTTACAAAGCGTGCGGTTATTATTACGCAATGTCTCGGCGCAGGAGCAAAATCTGCAGCGAAAGACATAAAACACAGCCTTTCATGGTGGGGCATTTCCAGAATTACAGTGTTTACAGGAAAACTTATGGGGGATATCGTCTGGGAAGGGCTTTCTGAAAAGAAGCGCTTAGAGCTTACGAAAAAAATAAATCATTTGTCAGACAGATTTTTTCATATCAATTATGAAAAGCCTTCAAGGGTAAATGCAATCACAAGGATAAAATTTCTTTTCTGCCGCAAGCTGCAGAAAGCATTGCATGAAAGCGACCCGGATTATCTTGACGGAAAGTATTGGGCGAAGATGGGATGGCTTGGAAAGGCCAGACCCTGGAGAGCTTAGAAAAAAATCTCTCTTTTTCGTGCAGAGAATGAGAGGAAAAAAACGGAATTGGAATATATACTAAAAAATATCAGGAGGATTTCTTATTATGGAATGGATTGAAAGATTAAATGATGCAATCGGTTATATTGAGGAGCATTTAACGGAGGAAATTGACTATGGACAGCTTGGACAGATAGCATGCTGTTCTTCCTACCATTTCCAGAGAATGTTCACTTATATGGCGGGTATTCCTTTATCTGAATATATCCGCAGGAGAAAAATGTCGCTTGCCGCTGTAGATTTACAAAGCAAAAACATGAAGATTATTGATGCGGCGGCAAAATATGGATACAATTCTCCTACTGCATTTAACAGGGCGTTTCAGTCTGTCCACGGAATCGCCCCGTCTGCCGTAAAAAATGAGGGCGTATCCGTAAAATCCTTCCCGCCTATCCTATTTAAAATCACAGTCAAAGGAGTGG
>JAUNON010000095.1 GCA_030537145.1 Lachnospiraceae bacterium
TGAACATCTGTGTTGCATACTCTGATAAATACAGCTTATCCCGTCCGCTTACCAGCAGATTTCCGATTCCGGAAATGAAATTAGCAGAAGCTTTTGAATTATCCTTTGCATTTTTTGATACATCTTTATCCTCTGCATCAGAACTTGTCTTCGTGAAATCACCGCTGCCACTGCCGCCTGCCCCTGTCTTATTTACTGCCAGTGTAGGCAATCCGCTGACATTCAGATCAGCACTGCCTCCTTTCTCCAGCAGCTCCTTTTTCGTTTCCTTTGCTTCCTTTTTTGCATTCTCTTCTGCCTCGTTTTTGGGACATACACGCTCAAGATATTGAAAGAATTCATCATTCTTTGCGCTTATGGAAGTATCCATCTGATTGGTATAGACAGATAAATCCATCTGCACATCATCACCGGAGGTCTTTCCGCCGTTTTCACTGATCAGGTACGTTGTATACTCAGAAGCTTTCATTGCATCGGAATGCTTCGCTCTATCTGTCCAGTTATCCGGATTGAATGAGGCAAAACTAATATTTGTAGTAAGTGTTTCACTATTGTAACTGGTGTTTTCAAACTTATTCTTCATGAATCCGGCAAAATTGGATTTCTGTCCGTCATCCAAAAGCCTATAATTTGTCGCTTTTGCTGCCTTAGCTGCATCACCAAGCATTTTTGCATAAGATCTTCCGTTCTCCAGCTTTTCCTGCAGATCACGGATTTTCTCCCTGTCCAGTTCTTTCGCTTTATTGCTGTAATCCAGCTGCATCGAGGTCTTGATATCGCCATCTGACAGATTATCAATCGTAGACTGCCACTTACCTCCAAGCGTCTGCAGATTATCCATCTCCTTAATGACATTATCCAGCTCATTTTTGCTGTTTTCCGCAAGGCTCTCCAGGGTCTTTGCTGTTGTTGACAGCCGGGTAATCTCACTGACCGCATGGTCCATCCGCGTCTGGATATCTTCCTCCAGAATGCGCTGTGCCCCTTCCAGAACTACTGCACATTGATTAATGATTGTTTCAGCACTTTCATACAGCTCCTCCAGCTCCTCCATTTCCTCATCCAGCTCATCAATCTCTTCCTGCAGCGAATCCTCCTCATCCTCATCGTCTGTGTTTTCTATCCGCCTTACAAGCTCTCTTCGTTTTTCGCTGTAATATTTCAGATAATTTTCCCAGGTTGTATACAGCTTTTTAAAATTTTCATAGTCAGCCACATAACCGATTGTCACCTTAACCGCATACATCGTTCCTTTTGGATGCTCATTAAAACCAGCAGACAGGGAAGCTGTTGCACCTCCATATGCAACTGACATTGCGTTTAAATTTCTGCAGGCATTAATTGCCCCCTCTACATCACGGCTTGTTACAGATGATACTTTCTTCTCCCAGTTTTTATCCAGTCTGAAATCTCTCTTAGCTGCACTGTAGCACCACGTAGCAAGAATTGCTTCACGCATATTTTTATTCACATCAAGACTCACCTGTTCCACAGTGGAGGGCTTTAAATCTCCCTCCAGCAGGCGGTTATATGGTTCAATATTATTATATGCATTTTCACAGGCTTCCTGGATATCCGACATTTTTTCCTCATAATCCAGTTTCGCTTCCATGGTTTTCTGCTGTTTATCCAGTTCTTTAAATGCATGAAGTTTCTCCAGCATACCATAACCAAGACTTGCCGGTCCTCGGTATTTCATATATTCCAGAATCTGGTTTTTGATTACATAAGGTTGAGACAGCTCAGAGTTCACAACTCCTTTCGCTTCGAAAGACCCCAGTTCCAGATCCAGAAGACGTCCTGCTTCCTCCCCGTCCCATCCTGACTTCAGAGCATTTTCAACATATTCCAGCATATTATCCACATATCCGCTGTCTTCCACGCCTGTTGTTTCCCCAAGTGTCCGCTGAAAATGCACTTTTAAGTTTGCTTTCAGATCTTCTTCTGATTCGCTGATAGCAAACAGCCCGTAAATATCCCGCAAAGCCTCGTCATAGTAAGTAAGACCTGCATTCAATGTCATCTCACCGGCACTGGACATAAACATCTTACTCGCCAGCACTTTGCTTCCATCGATCAAAAATCCCTCCAAAATCACCAGCAGAAGAATAATCATTGATAAAAACAGTGATATGGAGCCCTGCACCTTTTTCGTAAACTTCTTCATTTTTTCCCCTTTTACAAAATCTTATCTTTGATATCCTCCACCTTTTTCAGGAAAGAATCCACCCGGTCTTTCACTCCGAAACGCTCCAGCAAAAAGTCAATCAAATCTGATGCAAGGTCAATATTTCGGACCAGCTCAGTTGGATTGGATGCGCTTTGCGTAACATATGTTTTCAGCGTCAGATCAAGCGGAACTCCTACATAATTTAAAAATTTAGGGCTTCTTAACCCATAGGTTGCCTCCACTGTAATTTTTCTGGCAATCACTATATTTTCAATCTTAACCTTCGCCTCAGAGGTAACACCGGTGAGAAAAGACCGTTGGCTCAGCATCTGGGAAAGTGTGTCAGTCAGACTCGACTCTTTCTCTTCATACTGAAATTTCCATTCCCTATATAAATGCTCCGAATGCTTTTCATAATACGCTTCTATGCCGGAGCTGAAATCACTTCCGCTTTTAAAATCAGTTGCACTGGACTCCAGTGATCCATCAGACGTAAACACCTCATATCCCGGATAGGCAACCTCCCTGCCTCCCATTACTGCAAGTTTTTCCACCTGAAATGTCAGGATACTTTCCTGATATTTCACCATTCCAAAGTAAATCATTGAAAACACTGTAAATATTACAATCGGAAAATAAATAGATGCTTCTACCAGAATTGCACCCTTTTCTCCTTTCCATCTCTTCAGCATAAACATTTCCCCCATATGAAAAGTCCAAAGACCGGCATTTTTCTTCCGGTCTTTGGATTATTTCACACTTTTAGTTCGCATCTACCCAATCGGTGGCTTTACCGAATACCTGCTCTACCAGTCCGCTCAGCTGGGTTTTGAAAATCGCAGCAACCGCCAGCAATATAACAATTACTACCAGAATTGCTACAATGTCAGATGCCCCCTTTTCCTCATGAAGCAGACGATCCACATAGTCATCCATTTTCATCTTTGCACCAATCAATGCAAGATCCATTTTCTCAAACATATCCTTTTCCTCCTTTGAAATCTATCAAAAAACATGGCTTCGTTTTCCATGTCTTTCTGCAATTGTACAAACCATTTTAAAACCCATTGGCAAAAATCGGTACGATGATCAGCATTAAAATTCCGATAAAAATCAAGCCGATCGGAATCAGCAGCTTTGTGCCGGCAGTTTCTCCCTTCTGCCGAACTAAATTCTTCTTTTCCTCCCACATTTCTCTCGACATCTCTTCTAAGAAATAGGACAACTCTTTATTCCCCTTCTGCATATTCTGGATCAATGTGGAAGTAACCTTACGGATCTGTTTTACGGAACAGCGGTCCGCAAAATTCCGGAATGCTTCTAGATCGGAAGCGCCATTTGCCATCTCCTGCGATGTCTGCTGCATTTCCTGATATAGGGCTCTGGTTCCGGTTGTAGACACCTTCACCCAGGCTTCCCTCATTACCATGCCGGAATTGATTAACAGCGCCATTTTGGAAAGCACCTGAGGCAGATCCAGCATCAGTTCTTCCCGGCGCTCCTCCAACTTGTCATTGGTATCCTTTTCCAGATACCGGATCAGCAGAACCGCCAGACAGATACCAATCAGAAGCATCATCGCATTATCTGACATGGCTCCGAGAATCAGAGCCAAAGGAATCAGGGTTAGGATATAAGTGAAGGTTGCAGCCTTAATCACATAATAATAATACTCTGCAAATTTCTGTCCCTTGATCTCCGAAATTTCCTTTATCCGTGCCCGGCCCTTCCGTGAGTGCAGGTTGTACTTTGTTGCATGCATAAATCCCATGCCGATAAAAAACAGTTCCGGCATTTTATATTCCTTCGGAGACAAATTGTCGATATATGCGTTAAAAGCCGAATGATACTTTATGTACAAAAACACCCAGAATATCACCATCGGCGTAGCGCAGATCATAGTCCCGAGTTGAAACCAGTTAATCATACTCACTCTTCTCCCTACTACTAAATTTCTGATGTTTAAAGTTTAATTTCCACCAATTTGTTTCCAAGCGCATAGGCACCGAGAAACATGCCAAGCGCTGCAAACTTCACAATAACATTTACAAGACTGTTACCTGTCATGCTGTCTCCCATTCCCCTCATGGTCAGCATAATAATAAACGGCATTACCATCATAATATTCAGCTCATTTTTGCTGGCAGCCACCATGGTCTGAATTTCCATTTCAATCTCAATCTTATCGTTGATTACACTTCTCGTCTCGCCGACAATCTGCTTTAGATTGCCTCCCTTGCGGTTGCAGACCTCAAATACATTAGCAAAGCTATCCACATCATCCAGTCCGCTCCTCTGGGCAAAATTAAGCAGCAACTCCTCTATGTTGTAGTTGTGCTGGAGACCTACATTAATCATCTTTAATTCCTGAACAATATCGGCACCCTCTCCGAACAGATCCTCCATTTCCTTCTGCGCGTCCATAAATGCCTTTGCTGTAGTCAATCCGGCAGAATAGGATGCTGTCAGCGTCTCCAAAAGATCCTTAAACTCCAACAGTAGCTTTTTCATTCTCTTTTTTCTCAGATATTCCTGATAAGGCTTCTGAATCTTAATCGCTACGATTGCTGACAGGATTACCGCTACAACCCAGCTGCTGAAAAATACATATCCGACTGCAACTCCTGCCGCAACTCCAATCGCCGCTCCCATCAGACAGTCTGTCGCTGTCATATGATAGATATGGTAGTCTTCGCCCAATCCCATAATTCCGGGAATTGGAACGTAGACCTCCTTCTGCTTTTTCTCTTTCTTAACCTTTTTCACCTTCTGAGTTTTTGCTTTCGCCGGTTTTTTCTTCGGTTCTTTGTTACCCTTCCCAAACATTTCGGTTCTCCTTAAATCTCTTCGTAATATCCCATCATTTTCAGCTTCATATCATTCTGAAGCTTATTTTTCGTCCTTTTTAAGCTGCCTGATACTTTGGTCAGCGTACTGTTTTCATCCTCTTCAAACACATACAGCGGGTTCAGTATAATTTCTCCGTTTTCATATCCGCAGACCTCCGTGATTTCCATGGTCTTCCTGGATTTATCTCTCAGACGTGACAGGTGTACGATAATATCAAGCGCCGAAGCAATCTGCTGCCGGATAGCCTCCAGCGGCAACCCTGATGCGCCCTGCAGCACCATGGTTTCCAGACGGCTTAACATATCCTTGGTAGAGTTTGCGTGTCCGGTACTGAGGGAACCATCGTGACCGGTATTCATTGCCTGCAGCATGTCCAGGGCCTCGCCACCGCGGACCTCACCGACCACAATACGTTCCGGGCGCATTCGCAGAGAAGATTTAATCAGATCACGGATCGTAATCTCACCGCTTCCGGACGCATTCGAATTTCGTGTTTCCAAGCTGACCAGATTATCAATCCCGGCAATCTGCAGTTCTGCCGAGTCCTCAATCGTGATGACTCGTTCATCCCTCGGAATAAAGTTTGATACCGCATTCAAAAACGTTGTCTTTCCGGAACCAGTGCCTCCGCAGATGAAAATATTGTATTTTGCACGCACCAAAAGCTCCAGAACGTGTGCTACCTCCGGAGTAATCGACTTATATTTCAGCAGCTGTTCTACGGTCATTGGGTTCTTTGAGAACTTACGGATTGTAACAATTGCCCCTTTTAAAGAAATCGGCGGCAGCACCACATTTACACGTGATCCGTCCGGAAGGCGTGTATCTACAATCGGATTTGCCTGATTCACCTCTCGACCTGCCATACCTACTATCTTCTGTATAATATCCTCAAGCCGTCGTTCGTTTTCAAATTCTTTATCAAGGCGCTGCAGCTTGCCGCTTTTCTCAATAAAGATCTCCTTCGGCCCGTTAATCATGACCTCTGTAATCCTGTCATCTCTCATGATCAAATCCAAAATACCGAAGCCACGTATGGCACTGAATACCTGTTCGCAGATCGTAACCCTCTGTTCCATGGATACAAAGCCATACTCCATACACCGTTGATTCACCAGCTGTCGGATTTTCTCCTCCAGTTCCTCATCCGACATGGTACTCAAAGGAAAATTATCCGTCACAAAATAATGAATACTGTCTACTAATTTCTGCAGCTCTTCCTCACTCATATCTCATCCCTCCCGTCACCGCTGACGGCCTCCCCTTATCACGAAAGCTTTTCAAATATCTCCTGTCTGCTTAACATGAAATCAACGATCTCATGAACCAGTGCGTGTTTAACCGGCGGCAATTTCCCGATCACCGGCATACGCAACTCTGGAATCTCGCTGCTGGATTTGCTGCTGCTGAATTTGTTATATACAACGCTCATATTTCCTGTTACATTGCTCTTAGTCTGGCTTTCCAATATTGATAATGCCTGAAGAGTTCTTACAAATTTTGTGTTTGCCGTTTCCGTTCCGTCTGCCACCAGAATCACGCGGTCCATACGCTTCATAATCTCCAGAAACTCCTTGGACAGCTGAAAATTTATATCTACCACCACATACTCATAGGTTCTGGCAAGTTCCAGTACATCTACAATCCTGACAATATCCTCTGTTGTCAGCTCCAGCATATACATGGCCGTGCTGCACGGCTCAAAAAATGCTACTCCGCTTTTGTCAACACGCACTGCACTTTCCATTTTCAGACGCACATCTGTCCGTTGGCTCTTTAATGCGAAAATCACATCTTCAAAACGATAATTTCCTGTGCCCGAAAAGAAATCCGCACTGCTCCCTACTGTTTCCAGATTCAGATAAAGTGTTTTCTTACCCCTTGATGCATACTTTTTTGCTAAAGCAACCGCAAATGTAGATGCTCCAACGCCGCCTGAAAAGCTAGTCACCAGCACCATATTGCCTGTACCGGCTGCCTTTGCCTGGAAACTCCCCCGGTTGCCGCTTTCCGCATATAAATCAAGAATATCCTTATAGATCAAATCCGGCTTTTTGTACTTTGCAATCCTGCGGATACCATCACTTACCGGTTCGGAAACAGAGTCACATAAATATGCTACTTTACCGAAGCTTTTTAAGCTCTCTGCCTCTATTCCAAACCTCTCATCCACTAAAATAACATCTGCTTTTCTATTGCTGAAATACTCCTGCAGCATATCAGACCTGGAGAAGGAAAAGATCTCCAGCTTATCCATATGATTCTTCTCTAAAAAAAGCAACAGATTATTCAAATACCTGCTATCCTGTTCCCCTATTACCAACTGAATCTGCATGTATATCCCCCTCTTTCCTTATCCCTATTGCCGATTTTGGGCCGAATACTTTATGGCAGATAAGGAAATTTCTCTCAAATATAAATCATTGTAACTAACATTTCATCTTTTGTCAATTTATAATATCTTTTTGATAAT
>JAUNON010000096.1 GCA_030537145.1 Lachnospiraceae bacterium
GAAATCAGCCGACGGAAAACGGGAAAACAGAACTGGTATAAATGGAAAATCTGTTCCGTATAGAAGCCGAAATGGCGGAAAGAATACGCCGGACGGAGCGTACCAGGAAAAACATTTCAAATGGCAGGAGACGGAGAAAAAGCATTCCCTGTGCCCGGTACATGAGAAATGCGGAGGCTGTCAGTTATTGGATATCCCTTATGAGTCACAGCTTCGGGAAAAGCAAAGGCAGGTGGAAAGGCTTTTAAAGACCTACTGCAGGGTAGAGAAAATTATGGGGATGGAGGATCCATTCCATTACAGAAATAAGGTGCATGCAGTGTTCGGCCATAAAAAGGACGGGACGATTATTTCTGGTACTTATCAGGAAGGAACTCATTTTATCGTGCCAGTGGATGCGTGCATGATCGAAAATCAAAAGGCGGACGCAATAATCAGGGATATTCGGGAGCTGCTGAAATCCTTTAAAATTAAAACGTATAATGAAGATACAGGATATGGCTTATTCCGCCGTGTGCTGGTGCGCACCGGTTATCACAGCGGCCAGGTGATGGTAGTGCTGGTGCTTGGCTCCCCTATCCTACCCTCTAAAAATAATTTTGTTAAGGCTCTGTTGAAGCTGCATCCGGAGATAACGACGATTATTCTGAATGTGAACGATCAGAAAACCAGTATGATCCTGGGAGAGAAAGAAACGGTTTTGTATGGAAAGGGATATATTGAGGATACGCTTTGCGGCTGTAGCTTCCGCATTTCCTCCAAGTCCTTTTATCAGATCAATCCGGTGCAGACAGAACGGCTTTATGCCAAAGCAATCCAACTGGCCGGAATGACCGGAAAAGAGCGCATGATTGATGCCTATTGCGGCATTGGAACGATCGGACTGATTGCCAGCAGACAGGCAAAAGAGGTAATCGGTGTGGAGCTGAATCCGGATGCCGTGCGGGATGCTATCTTCAATGCCAGAAAAAATAATATAAAAAATGTGCGCTTTTACCAGAATGATGCGGGAGTTTTTATGACCGAAATGGCGGAGGCGGGAGAAACGGCGGATGTGGTATTTATGGACCCGCCCCGGGCCGGCAGCGATGAGGCCTTTCTTTCCTCAGTGGTAAAATTAGCGCCGCAGAAGATCGTGTACATTTCCTGCAATCCGGTAACACTGGAGCGGGATCTGAAATACCTGACAAAGCACGGGTATCGGGCAGAAACGGCCTGCCCGGTGGATATGTTCCCCATGACGGTGAATGTGGAGACGGTTGTTCTTTTGTCCCACAAGTCACCAGATAGCCATATTAATGTGAAGGTAAAATTTGGAGATGGCGAAGGCAAAATGCCTTTGGATGTAATTGCTGAACGAGCGAAGAAATATCAATCGAAACGGAAATTACATATAAAATGATACAAGAGTATGCTGAGAAAAAGTATGGATTCAGGGTACATACAGCTTATATTGCGGAAGTAAAGAGGTCTCTGGGGCTGACAATGTATGATGCACCTAATGCTGTGAAAGAATTGGAACAACCTAGGAAACATCCACCGAAAGAGAAAGTAGAGGCAATCAAAGATACACTTAAATATTTTGGAGTGATTTGATGGAGGAAAGTATATATCAGTTTGCAGAGAAAATCAGTAAACTTTTTCAAGAAGCGTATGATGTCTACCTGCCATGGGTTGAAGATGTGTGCAGCAGAGAAGTATCAGAAAATGAATTGTCACATCTTCTTGATTATCTATTGGATTTTGTATGTGATGAAAAAATATTGGGGTTGTATAAAATGGTGTGCAGAAGATATTTATATGTATATCTGAGGTGCATCAAATTTTATATTGAAGCATATCGGGAGATGTGAGAAGATGAAGATAGTTATTCTACGGAATTTTCTTAATGGAAGTAGGGGATGTGATTATAGGGAGGAACAATGGGGAAGATGGTTAAAGATACAATTCATGCAAATGGAATTGATATTGGAATTTATACAAAGGACTTTGAAAATGAATTTATTTCGTTGACGGACATAGCTCGATATAAAAGTGATGATCCAACAGCAGTCATACAAAATTGGATGAGAAATCGAGATGTGATAGATTTTTTGGGATTATGGGAAAGACTGCATAATCCAGATTTTAAACCCCTCGAATTCGAGGGGTTTAGAAAGCAGGCAGGAGCAAATGCGTTTACTATGTCACCAAAGAAGTGGATAGAAGCTACGAATGCCATCGGTATTGTTTCAAAAGCAGGACGTTATGGAGGAACGTATGCTCATAGTGACATTGCTATGTCTTTTGCAACTTGGATTTCACCAGAATTCCAATTGTATATTATGAAAGATTATAGAAGGTTAAAAACAGATGAAAATAGCCGGTTATCTCTGAATTGGAATTTAAACAGGGAAATTTCCAAACTGAATTACAGGATACATACAGATGCAATTAAGGATAATTTGATTCCACCGGAATTAACACCCGCACAGGTAGCGTATACCTATGCTAATGAAGCGGATATGTTGAATGTTGTTTTGTTTGGAAAGACAGCAAAGCAGTGGAAGGATGAAAACTCAACAGCAAAAGGAAATATGAGAGATGTGGCAACACTCAACCAATTATTAGTACTTGCAAATTTGGAAAGCTATAATGCTGTTTTAATTAATCAAGGTAAGAATCAGAAAGAGCGAATGGAATTACTCCGACTGTTGGCAATACAGCAGTTACAGACATTGGAAACAGTAAGTTTAAATAATTTGCCGAAGTTAGGAGTCAATCTACAGGAGAATTGAAATGTATTTTTGAAAAAGTGTATAATATTGATAAAGAAAAACATATAATAAGAGATGTAATACTAAGATTTAGTGATGCACCATATAAGGATGTTAAGATTGTTTATTGCTACTTTACTGAAGAGGACAGAGATGTATTTAATGAGCAGTATGATGCATCAATTACTTTTAGGAAGGACGTTAGTTATAGAGTTAAGCAGACGGAACTTTTATACATAAAGACGCAAGATATTTTACGAAATAAAATTCTTTTGAACAAAGAATCCAATAATATTAAAATATACAATGTTTATAGTGTTCAATGGTAGTTATATGCAAAAGTAGGAATAAATTTATTAGTGATATGTTAGTGGATTTTGTGGGAAAGAGGTAATACCTCTGAGACGGTGTGCCTCTTGAGCAACCGAAAATGTGCGGGCAATAAGCCAAAGTAGGAGCTTGCTCCAGACCTTGGCGAATGCCGCAACACCGCACGAAGCTTAAAAAGTTGTGGACGGAAGCTGGATTCTTATGTGAAATTGAGTCTGGATATGGAAGATTATTACCGGATTAAAAACCAGGAAAAATAATCGTTTGTTTTGGAACGATTCAACAAGCTTTATCCACAGTATCATGGAACCTTTGCTCAGCGAGTGATCTGTGATGATGTCTATGCGCAGACCATCATTGATGATTTCAAGCAGCCGGAAAAAGAACCACACATTGCCGTATCGGTAGATATGATGGATACTGGTATTGACGTACCGGAGTGTGTCAATCTGGTCTTTTTCAAAAAAGTGCGATCCAAAGCAAAGTTTTGGCAAATGATCGGTCGGGGTACCCGTTTGAGCAAGGGACTGACTTGCATAGACCAGATCGATGGAATATATACCGATAAGAGGCGTTTTCTGATTTTTGATTATTGCGGTAATTTTGAATATTTCCGGGAGCATAAGGAGGGGTATGAAGCCAGAGAGACAAAGACCCTGTCGGAAAACATTTTTGGCAAGCAGATTAAAATTGCAATGGCTTTACAGGAAAGTATCTTTGCCGGTGAGGAGCATCAACGCTGGCGCAGTGAGATTATCGATTTTTGTCACAGGCAGGTAGTGGCTCTTAATCCCGATCTGATTGCTGTAAAATTACGGATACAGGCTGTGGAGAAATATAAAAATCTGGAAGCCTTTGTGTCTATCGGCGAGGGAGATAAAGGCGAACTGCTGACACAAATTGCGCCACTGGTGCATTCGGAAGAAACGGATGAATTTGCAAAACGATTTGATAACTTTATGTACGGCCTGATTTTGGCACACATTGAGCAGATGCCCGCTTTCAGGTACGCCAAAAAGCAACTGTGTGATACTGCTTCCCTGCTGGAACGCAAAGCCAGCATTCCGCAGATACAGGCAAAGCTACCGCTGCTGCGGGAGATTCACACGGATACATTCTGGAGTGCGAATGATATTCTTTTGTTTGAGAAGGTTCGTAAGGAGCTTCGTGAGCTCATTAAGTTTTTGGATGAAGGCGGTACAGAACAGAAACGTATTGTTACGAAACTAACAGATCCGGTGATTGATCAGCAGGAAGGGATTCAACTGGATGCGGCCTACGATTTTGAGGACTATTGTGCCAAGGTGAACCGTTATGTCAATGAACACGGGAATACTCTTGCCATTTATAAGTTGACGCATAATATTCCTTTGGCTATGGGGGATTATCAGGAGCTGGAACGGGTACTGACCAGCGAATTGGGAAGTAAAGAGGATTATAACAGAGAATTCGGAGACACACCCTTTGGCTTACTGATTCGTAAAATCGCCAAGTTGGATCATGAAGCGGCAATGCAGGCATTTTCTGCTTTTATCAATGATCAATCGCTGAATCAAAAGCAGATTGCTTTTGTAAACAAAATTATTAAACATATTGAGCTGAACGGATATATGGAAAATGTGGCGGAGCTTACAAAGCCGCCGTTTGACAAGCCGATTAGTTTCATTAAGCTATTTGATGCAAAAACCAGAGCTGCTTTGATGGAAACCATCAATCAGGTCCGGGAAAATGCGGTTCAAATTGTAGCATCATAGCAGTGGAACAGTAAAAATACCTCCCCTGCTATGGCAGTATGAAATTTTGTTTTCTCCATTTTTTCTTCTCCTTGCTCGGTAAAATGATCTTATGCAACAGGTATTGCTTGATCAGGTATCAATAGCTGTAATACCAGCGGAAACCGGATGTGGAAATAGATATTTGTCAGGAGAGAACAGACGGAAAATCAGGAGATTTTTGCGGGGGAAAGTGATATGAACCATAAATTTATCCAAAGCATCCGTATTGACTGGAATCAGCTTGATCGCGATTCCTATTTGCATGGAATTGAAGCGCTTAAAAATATGGAGGTTCTGGATTTCCAAAAGAATATCACATTTTTTGTGGGTGAAAACGGAACGGGAAAATCGACTTTGATGGAGGCCATTGCAGTAGCCTATGGCTTTAATCCAGAGGGCGGAACAATGAATTACAGGTTCAGCACATTTGATGATGTGTCCCCATTAAGCAGTGCAATTCGCATGGTAAAAGGATACTGCCGGGCAAAGTCAAACTATTTTTTCCGTGCGGAGAGTTTTTTTAATGTGGCCACTAAAGCGGAGGATTATAGAGATATGACTCCAAAAGAAATCTACTATGATCGATACGGGGGAAAATCCCTGCACGAACAGTCACATGGGGAAAGCTTTCTGGCATATTTTCAATCCTTTGACAGGGAAGGGCTCTATATCATGGACGAGCCGGAGGCTGCATTATCTCCGCAAAGACAGTTGACATTGTTTATTCAAATAGCTAAAATGGCCGAAAAAGGTTCACAATTTATTATTGCATCCCACTCTCCAATCTTATTGGGGATTCCAGGAGCGGATATTATTTCTTTTGATGATGGTCAGATAAGGCACTGCAGCTACGAAGAAACGGAGAGCTACCGGGTTATGGAAATGTTTATCAATAACCGGGAAAGGCTGATAGAGCGTCTGCTGGATGAAGGGAAGAGTATATGAGGCATACAAATTTATGAAGGCATCCTGCCGGGACACTTAAATTTGACCAGTGACCCGGGGCGTCCAAAGCATCCGGAGGAAGCCGCTGGCAGATTGAATCATAATGGGAAAGGAAGTGTATTTATGGAACTTATGACAGAACGATTGATACTTCGTCCGTGGAAGGAAACGGATGCTGAGAGCTTGTATGAATATGCGAAGGACCCGGAGGTTGGGCCGATTGCAGGATGGCCGCCGCATAAAAACAGAGAAGAAAGTATGGACGTGATTCGAACGGTTCTGAATGGGGCTGAATGCTATGCAATATGTGAAAAAGGCAGTGAGAAAGCGATTGGCGCTGTAGAATTGAAATTAAATGGACATACAGATATGACGGAGCGGGACGATGAATGTGAGCTTGGATATTGGCTCGGAAAGCCGTTTTGGGGGAGGGGCTATATGCCGGAAGCAGTAAGAGCGCTTATTCGGCATGGATTTGAGGACCTGAATATGAGTACCATTTGGTGCGGGTATTATGATGGCAATTCTAAATCAAAACGTGTGCAGGAAAAGGTGGGCTTTCTTTATCATCATACATGTAAAGAAGTGCCGGTGCCGTTGATGAAGGAAACAAGAATCGGTCATACGAACTATATGACAAAGGAACAGTGGCTGGAAAACGGTGTTAAATGACATAAATGAGTCGTCGCAAAATCTCATTTGCACAAAAATAGTTTCTTTGGAAATGAAATGAGAGAATAGTATTTTATGACACAAAGGAAAGAGGCATATGAGATTTCTGATAGGGGCGGCTGCGTTTTGGAGAGGGAATCTCCCATAGCATGAGAAGGAACGGGAGGCAGTTCAATGCATGAAGCAAAGGTTTTACTGATAGAGGATGACCGGGCCATAGTGGAAAATCTGATCCCTTACCTGAAGGAGGAGGGATTTGAGGTTACTGCGGTGGACGGACAGAAAAAGGCGCTGGAAAAACTGGAGCAGGAGCAACCGGGACTGGTCTTGCTGGATGTGATGCTAAAGGAAGGAAACGGATACAGTGTCTGCACAGCCATTAAGGCAAAGTATGATATTCCGGTGATTTTTCTGACTGCCCTGGGCGATGAATTTTCAGTGGTTACGGGACTGGATATGGGAGCGGACGATTATGTCAGTAAACCGTTCCGGCCGCGGGAGCTGGTATCCAGGATGCGTTCTGTACTGCGCCGTACGGAAAAGGGCAGCAGAGGAGCTGCAGTGGGAGATTTGAAGGTGGATCTGGAAAAAGCAGTGGTCAGCCGCGACGGAAAGGAGCTGTTTTTGTCTGCGCTGGAATACCGGTTGTTTTTGGTGTTTTTGCATCATCGGGGCATGATATTGTCCAGGAACCAGCTTCTGGAGGAGATATGGGATATTGCCGGGGAATACGTCAATGACAATACGCTGACGGTGTATATTAAACGGCTGCGGGAAAAGATTGAAAAGGATCCGCAAAATCCTGAAATAATCAAAACGGTACGCGGGATGGGATACCGAATGGAATAATATCATCTTATGACAGCAATGTAAAACTGCCGAAGGAAAAAAACCACGGAAGAGGGAAGAAGCGCAAAGGAGAAGCAGCACTGCCGAAGAAGGCGGAACCGTAAAGGAGAAGCAGCGCTGTGAAAGAGAGCAGAACCGCAAAGG
>JAUNON010000097.1 GCA_030537145.1 Lachnospiraceae bacterium
AAGGAGATACTGTCATCCTGCACGGAGCTTTCCAGCTTTTCCGCGACTCCGCTTTCCGGAAGATAATATACGCCCGGGCTGGTATAGCCACCATTCAGGCTGATCGTTATGGTAATCTGTCCGGTAATCTCATACCGCCTTCCGCTGCTGTCCACGAAGTAAATATTATATATCCGCAGGTTTGTGCCTCTCCCCTGCATACGGCCTGTAATATATGCCAAAATATCCGGTTGATCCTCCGTAACCAGCTCCAGTACCAGCAATAAGCCGTCCGGCAATGCGTCCCCTTCTACCGTGATCGTTGTCCCGTCCGGTAAGACAGCCTCGGTCCTATTATTTTCCACCACAGCAGGCTGCCCCTTCACCACCGTTTCCAAAACGACCCGGTTATCGGACTGTTCCCCATTTTCCTGTGCGTAAGCGGCCATGGGAGAAAAAAGCATAACTAGAAAAAACAATGCCGCTAATCCCGCAAAGCTTCCTTTCCCCTTCATTGGTATCACCGCCTTCCCGTCTTGTATCCACTCACACAGCTTACTCCATAGCTGTACCGCTTACTTCTACTGCACATCCTGCAGCTCGGCTTTAAAGGTAAGTGTGGCTTTATAAGTGCCTGCCTTCGTATTTCCCCATGTCTCCGTAGGAATATGCACCGTCAGCGCATATTTCGTTGCCGCTTCCGACCTTAGCTGGTCAGAGCTCCAGATTGCTCCGGAGAAGTCTGTACCGCTGCACTGTAAATCAAAGGAGAAGCTGTTGGCATCGTCCTTTTCATCCACAAAATCCGTCTTTTCCGCCGTTACCTGCACCTGCTGTTTTGTACCGATATTCCCGGTTACATACAAGTCTCCGATTCCTGTGTCTACCGTCCCAAATGGAATATCCTGGCTTGCCGGAATTGTCATGGTGTATTCCGGCGCTTTGCTCATGGATAAATACATTTCCTGCGTATCACTGCTGCCGGCGGCAAATACCGGGATAGCCGATGTCATCATAACAAAAGCTGCCATACCTGCCGCAAATGCCTGTTTCACTGTCCGTTTTCTCATATCCTGACGCTCCATTCTGCCATCCGGCGGGCAATGCCGGACGGCTTTTTTATTCCTTCTTAGCTTACTCTTTTGCTACAACAGACGCTTCAAATACAATGCTTCCAGTGTACTCTCCTGCCAGTACATCTGACACTTTTGAAAAATACAGGGTTCCTCCTGTTACCGCCGTTGTACTTTTGCCTTCAAATTCTGCCACGACCGCATCATCAGCAATTCCTGTTGCTGCTCCTCTCTCCAGGCTTACCACAGAGGTGCAGGTATTACTGGCATCCTTCTTATCCGTAAGCGTTACCTTCCCCCCGCTGATCCCGCTCTTTACTTTGACCTGTACTTTTTCCTTGCTTCCCACATTAACGGTCTGCATGCTCACCTTTTTAGTTACCGTTGATATATTGCTTAATGTCACCGTCTCGGGAATCGTAAGAGTAAATGATGACGCCATTTTATATATTACCTCCATCTCCTTCTCCGTTGATAGCTGCGCGTCTGTTTCCGTTGCATACGCCGGAAGCGCAGACGCCGCCATCAGTCCAACCGCCATAGCTCCCGCCAATATTTTTCTTGTTATTTTGTTTCTTCTCATTACTTTCGTCCTCCTCACGCCTTATTTGATTACATTCAATGTTAATTTTATCTCAGAACCGTTTAACGGTGTCTGTTCGTCATTCATGGCGAAGCACTCATATTTGAGCACCGCATCCTCATACTCCCCGGCAGGGAGCGTTTCCTTTAGCGTAATGCTGTAGATTCCTTTTCCCGGCTCCACAAGCCCCGACTGCCAAACTTCTGTCCTGTCGGAGAGCAGCAGTGAGATCCGGAAGTAGCAGGTGTTCTGCTCCGGGTTATAAAAGTTCACGGTCTGCTTTGCATCGTCCGCCTTCAGGGTGATGCTGCCATATCCCGGGATGTCTATGGTATCCGTATTCTTCTCCCCGGTGTAGACAGACCTTTCTCCCGTCCAGTCCTCGGCGCCGGTATCCAGCTCCGCCTCCGCCGTTGTCTGCGGTTCCTCCTGTTTGCCGAACCAGTTATTCCAGTTCATTCCGGCAAACATGCCGCCGCCCGCAAGGAGCAGCGCAACTGCTGCGATCAGGATTATTTTTGCCGCTTTCTTCATTCTGTCTGTCCCCCTTACTGAATCTCATAGCTGATCCGGAATGTGACTTTTCCCTCGTAGGTCCCTGCCGGTATGTCCCCTCCGCCTGCGGCTGCAGGAGCCGCACAATACAGTTTGCCCGTAGTACCATCTGCCAGTTTTCCCTCTGCATCATACAATGCCACCGCAGCGCCACCTTTTAATTCGGAACCGCCTTTTCCATTCAGCAGATTAGAGGTGATCTTGGCCGGATTCGCCCCGTCATTCTGCCTGGTGAGGGTGACTGTTCCATTCTCCGCACCGCTGCTTACCGTCACCCGGACTTTTCCATTGGAGCTAATATTAAATGTGCTGCCTTCGGTAATGGAAACGGCAACTTCATCCCCTCCGGCTTCGGCGGATGCAGGGATCGTGATATGATATTCCGCACCCGCAACCGTCACCAGAAGCCGCAGCTCTCCGCCAGCATAGCTATTATTTTCTTTTGTGGTAATGACCAGCGTATAGGTTCCCGCTGCATCAGGTTTTCCCACGGTTTGCGCAGGCAGTTCCCCGGTCGTATGATTGCCATTGTACCATTTACAGGTAAAGCTGTCAGTCGATCCAGTAATGGTAAAGTTACTCTGCGCCGGTTCCGGTATCGTATCTCCATAGACAAAGGAAGTTTGATAGCCATCGCTTCCTTTATTGCTGATCGCAGTAGCGTTTTTCACCGTCACCGTACATGTGGCAGTCTTACCTCCTGCCGTTGCCGTGATCGTTGCTGTGCCGGGGCCAACTGCTGTAACAGCAGCGGTTTTATCACCGGAAACCGTCACCACACTTGTATTATTGCTCTTCCATTCGACGGGGATTGGATCCGTGCTGCCACCAACGCTCATAGGATTATGCGCGACTGTCGCCGTAATAGTTCCGGTACTGCCTTTCGTCAGGGAAAACTTTGATTTATCAAGGCTGAGACCGGTCGCAACATAATTCAGGCTCCCTGCGCTTTCCGCAATTTTCCCTATCGTACCTCCGGTGATTGTAATTGTACCGTTTCCATACCTATTCAGCCTATCTATCTTTCCGCCATTGATTTTGATTGTTCCACCACTATCCGCCAAACTCACCGCATCCATATTTCCGCCGTCCACAATGATTGTGCCGTCATAGCAGAATAAACATTCAAACCCTCCTGAATCAAGTGTGCCGCTTTTTACCGTGAAAGTACCACCAGTACAAACTTCTATTCCAAAGGCTCCTGTGACTTTATAATTTCCCCCTACAAACGTAACATTTCCTTTTATAAAACAGCTACCACTCAGCGTTGTATTCTGCTGCAGGGTAACCGTCGCTGTCGTGCCGCTCGCTCCCGCTTTATTGAGCGCCTCCTTCAGACTGTCGTAATTTGTTGTCGTATTTCCAATCTTCACAGTGGCTACCACACCCGCCATCGTGGCGACCTGCCCGTTGAAATAATTCATCAGGTCCATCAGCTTCGTCAGATCCACCTGCGCCTGCTGTTCTTTCGTCAGATCAAAGTAGGCGTCCGCCGCGTCCTGCGCGTCATTGTAAACTTTTTTCTGCTCCTCCGGCGACATCTGCTTCACTTTCTCCACGGAAGGAAGGGCATCGATCATTGCCTGCAGCTTTGTCACGGCTTCGTCTGGTACGGCTTCATCTGTTTCCGTCTCTGCATAGGTATCCGGCGTTTCCTCTGTGTCGGATACCGTTGACGAATCGGTCCCTTCCTCATTTGTCCGCTCCGTCACCGGTGCGCTGCAGATTTCGCAGACAAAGGTGCATTCCTTCCCCTCCACTGCCGGGGCGTAACCGCAGCTTTCATCATGCACCGCATAGGTCACGCTGCCGTCAGCGTTTACTATATCCGCATGAATACAGTTTAAGGTTTTTGTCACACAGCCGCTCTCCTCACTGCATACATGGGTACACGCCGTCGGCTCCGATCCCCGCACCAGCTCCGTCTGCGGCTCTGTCTCTGTCCCTGCGTCCTCCGCCGTTCCTTCTGTATCCTGATCTCCCGCAGGCACCTCCACGGCAATCAGCGGATAACATCCCTCCGTATGTTCATGGACACAAACCGTCTTATATTCATAGCATTCTTTTGTATGCTCATGGCGGCAGGGCTGCTCCGCCGCCGCCTCCTGATAGCCGCAATCCGGCGTATGTTCCGGATGGTGTTCACAAATGCCTCCCGCATATTCAGCGGACCCCTCTGCCGGAATCATCTCCGGTACCTGCGCACTCAAAAGCGCCCCGCACAAAAGCGCCGCCAGAATTTTCCCTCTCTTTATCTGTCTCATATTTTGCCTCCTCATTCGCCGTGTACCAACTGCCCCAGCCGCCTGCAAACAAAAATAAAGCGATCACAAAGCGCCGAAAGTGAAAATTTTCCTAATATCACAAAAAAACAGCAGTTCCTGCATTTTACGCATACGAACCACTGTATTTAAAAGATCCCGCTTATCCAAAAAAGGGCGCATTTAACTCCGCTCTGTTCTGCTTCGTTAAAAAGTGTACGTCCTTCTGTCATTCCAGCCAACCCCATTTCTGAAAACACTTCCCTTATTTTTTTAATCTATCAAATGGATTTTTAAATTTCAAGTGTTCTGCGCAACTGGAACTGTAGGGGCGCAACTGGAAATTTTCCCGGTTGAAAATACGCCTTATTTCCTTTATCATGATTTTAGTTACCGTTGATTCCGTCAGAAAATGGACAGGCATTTGCTGTATGGCGGTGAAGCGCCTTCCAGGAAGGCGGCCCATGTCCCGGCTGGCTGAATTGTGACGGAGTCTCATGAAAAAGGAGATGAATTTCATGGCGCTTCTCATTTTCCTATATGCCGCAGGCTTTCTGCTCCAGATACTTCCCTGCGCTTTTTACTGTCTTTACCCCTTCTGGGATCATTCCCGTTTTTCTCGGAAAAGAATCCTTGTTTCCGCCATGATTCTGCTTGCGCTTCTGGACAGTCTTTTTGTCTGGCTGGGACTTTTCCCTCCTGATGCGCTGCAGCCTCATGCTGCCTTTCTCTCTGAGCTGGCCTTTTACCTGTCTCTGGCAGCGCTGCTTTGCATCTACCTGTTCTTCATCCGTGCCGCAGCCTCACACAAGCTATTTGTTTTTTTCATTGTCATGAATTACGGCTTCTTTCTGACGGAAAGTGTTTCCCTTTTATGCGACGCTTTCCCTTTCTGGTATGAAGCAGATTACATTTATTCACCGCATTCCATACTTTTTCATCTGTTTTTCAATGGAATGCTGCTGTATCCTATGCTGCATCTGATGCGGCATATCCGGCAGGCCTTCCAACGCCCTGTCCCTAAGGGCTTATGGAAAAAGCTGTCCCTCGTACCGACAGGCTTTGTTTTACTGATGTGCTTCAGCTATCGCCTGCCGCTATATGCCGGCGCATCGGAATACATTACACTGCAACTGGCTGTAAAAACTATGGAGCTATTCATGCTGTTTCTTTATTACTGGATCTTCCGGGTAATAGAACAGGCGCAGCAGCAGGCAGAGGAGCATTCCCGTCTGGAAGCGATGGTAGACAATTACAAAACCCTCGCCCAGACCTCCGGGCAGCTTCACGAAATGCACCATGAGATCATGCACCATATTCATGCCCTGTCCATCCTGATGGATAATCAGGATTACGGGGGGGGCAAAGAACTATCTGGCGTCCGTAAATCAGATGGCGTCCCTAATCCCTCCCGTCTCCTATACCGCCCACCCGCTGTTGGATTCCATACTCACCGACTACAAGCGCAAGGCGGAATACGCCGGAATTACCGCTCTGTACCAGATTTATGTCCCGAAGCCTCCTGCGATCAGGGACATTGACCTCTGTCAGCTTCTGACAAACCTGATGGACAATGCCCTGGAAGGGTGCTCCCATGCGGAGCCTTCCAGACGCAGCCTTACACTGACCATAAAGCAAAATGGGAATTTTCTCTTTTTCTCCTGCGAGAATACCTGTGACGGTTCCCTTCTTACCTTCCGGGACGGGCGTCCTCTCCCGGCACGGCCAGCGGATAAAGACCACGGACACGGCATCCCTCTAATGCTGCGTATCTGCGAAAAATACAACGGCGCGCTTAAAACCTGTGCGGAAGGGGACCGTTTCAAAATTTCCATCAACCTGTGCCTTGCAGGAAAAGAAAGAAGGGAGACAGCCTGATGTACCATATCGGAATCTGTGATGATGAGCCAGTGTTTATAAAGCATCTGGAAAAGATGGTAAGAGAAATCCTGACCGCCGCCGGTATCAGTCACCGGATCAGCACTTTTACCAGTATTCTGGAATTGGAAAGCTTCCTTGCAGACAGCAGGCCGTCTATTGACCTGCTTCTTCTGGATATTCTGATGGAGGGAAAAAGCGGGATGGATTTTGCCAGAGAGCAGAGCCGCTCTGACAAGGGGCTGCCGTTTCTCTTTATCACCTCCACGATGGATTTTGTCCTGGAGGGCTACCATGTAGATTCTCTCGCCTATCTGGTCAAACCAGTAAAAAGGGAGGATCTTAAAAGGGCGCTGCTTAAGGCATGGAAAAACCACCAAAAGCAGACGATTCTGCTGCCCTGTAACGGGCAGACGGTCAGCCTGCCGCTGAATGATCTGCTCTATATTGAAGTAAATGATAAACTGATTTCCATCCATATGACGGACGGAACTATCCATCAGGCAGCCATCCCCCTGAAGTCCATTCTGGAAATGCTTCCATCGGAGCAGTTCATCCGCTGCCATAAAAGCTATGTGGTATCCCTGCCTGAAATCTGCTCCATCTGGCGGTATTCGATTGAACTGAAAAATCATGAACAGATCCCTGTCAGTAAGTCCTGCTACACACCAGTGCAGGAAGCGTTGATGCAATGGGCGGAAATGATGTAAATCCCCCGGCGGAAAACACAGGCAAAACCGTTCTCCTTTATGTGAAACCTTAATTTTTCCAAATTTATCTGTTACATCCTCCGCAAAAGCCGTCAATGCTTTTATCCTATCTTTCTCATCAAAATCTGCGTTCAAAAAACCGGAACGTCCTTTCATGTTACTGTATTGATGAGATACCCTTCAGAAAGCTCCTCTATCGCAGGGCGTGCCTGCAAATTTGAAATCAGCCTTTTCACAGCTCAGTAAGGCTTCTGCATACAGTCCGGCACGGAATAAAATTCAGAAAAAGTATATTCCATCTCATCTTTTCCCTCAGAACAAAAGAAATATTTAAAAATTCGTAACTATTCAGAACCACCCCTATTCAAAGATGAAATCAGGATGACCTGAGA
>JAUNON010000098.1 GCA_030537145.1 Lachnospiraceae bacterium
GGTATCTTCCTCAAAAAGCCCACCCGGCAGCTCCGTATATCTGCTATTAGTATCTTCTATTTTTTCGCAGCGGTATAAGATACCTTCATTGTCGCTGTCCATAACATAGAAAAGTGCGTCATTTTCTGAACGATACTCCACAGCCTCAATCTTTTTTTCAATTAATCTGCCATTTAAGCGTATATCTCCCTTAGCAAAATCTTTTGTATTGAAGTATTGAATACTGCCGTCAGAAAAAAACAGGCATAAAGTATGTCCTTCTACTGCCTCTATACAATGCACTATCTCCTTCTCGTAAGTAATCCTCTCAGTATTTTCCCCATATCCAAATCCATAAATCTTATTCCCATATACCAATACCATGTGTGCCTCATCCGAAAAAGCATAAGCCGGATCAGAGCCTAATAATAGATCAGAGTCTAATAATAATTCAAAATTAAGCCGTTCCTCTTCTTCTGCCTGGAAGCTGATGCTTTGTGGCCCGGAAAAACTTCCCCTGTCACGTATACACGTGAGAGTTCCCAATGATTTGCCCTCTGGTGAAAATATTTCCCCCTGATACAGTTCCAGCCAGTCTTTTTCACTGAGACATATGGACTCATCGGTCTGGCAAACACTATATTCGATTAACTCCCCGCTCTCTATGTCAAACCAGATAAGCCAATAATCCCTGCTGCCCATCATACCAAACTCTGCCGCCGCAAAACAAATATTATGATCCAATATATCGCCATAACTCGTCTGTTTCATTGCGGCAGTATCCTGGGCAGCAATATAATCCTGATATATTTCTTTTTCCAAAAGATCCTCTGTTTTACTTATTAAAGCGCCGGTTTGTGTTTCAAAAACCAAATACTGAAGAGAGGTACATGTGCCATGAACATCGCATGCTTCAAACTCCAGTACGATATGCTGTTTATTTGAAACTATCAAAGATACTTCAGAGCTATACGCGTCAGCCCTCTCTTCAAATGAGATTTCCCACACAGTCTCCCCCGAAGCAAGAGATAACAATTCTGAACCATTATAACCAGCCAGAAGGACTGCATCCAAATCATCAATTATATCCATATCTACATATCCGTATGGTTCATTCAGCCGCCTGCTCCATAAATTGTTTCCGTTTTTTCCATCTATACACGAAACTACATCTGAATCATTCATTATCACAATGCAGTCTCCGTTTGCAGAATACTCAAGTTTTTTTACATTTGTGCCAATAAATATCTCATCCGTGATCAGATAATGGGGATACTGATAAATCCCTGCTGCATCCGACAATGCTTTTTCTGCTTCTGCTACATAAGGACGTTCCTTGTCTCCGGAAGGCAGTGCTGACACTGCCGTTTCGATGGCGGACGTACTATTTCCGTTTTCCAGTTCCAGTCCGCTTAAATAGGCCAGATTTTTTGATTCGTTAGTCAATATCTGGCGGTTGCTTTCCGATATTTTATTCGCCATATAGGAATTATACATTGCAAAGGATATCGATAAGACCAGGACAAATCCTGCGATCGTTCCGGAGGCGATCAGTCTCTTCCAATTCCTCTGTATTTTCTTTTGCCTGTCAAACTCCCTGTGAAATTCCGCACTGCGCCCCGCCAGATACTCCTCCAGGATCTGGTGCAGAATCCGGAAATTCCCCTGCTCGTCACGGACGATCATTCCCAGACGCTTCCACAGAATCTCCAGCACGATCTTTCCGTACCACACATCTGCGTTCTCCGCCCCCATCTTCATATCAGATGAGTGACCAATCCATTCAGGAAAGACTGCAGTCAGCGGTTTTTTCCGCAGCTCCTTATAACACTCCTCAATCAATTTCAGCAATTCGTCGTCTGATACGGCCTCCTCCCTTTTTTGAATCAGGGCAGCCGCTTCCGGCAGAACATAATTCACCGCCGCCTGGATTCCCCACCGCTCCGGCGCCTCCTCCGGCAGCGCCCGTATTTCTTTTTCCATAATTGCAGAAAGATAGCCCCTGAGCAATTCCTCTTTTGTACTAATCTGAAGCTGCTTCTCCTTCGCAAGGGCAGTATCTATGAACATGGACAGAAGCATCGGCACATGAAGCAGTTCCAATAATTCCATATTCTCCGGCGCAAGAAGGCCCTGCCCGGCCAGCGCTTTTTTCACATCCTCCCGTTTCAGACGCTCCAGCACGATCCTCCGGTAATCAAGTCCCGTACTCTCACTTCGGCTGGTAAGGATCACCCGCACGCCGCCCAGCCCCGAAAGCTCATGGATCTCTTTTTGCAGCGGCGCAATATTTCCGGATGCTTCGTTCAGCCCGTCCAGCAGCAACAGCAGAACCGGGCGGTCCCCGTTTTTCGTGTGCAGCGGCTCTGACAGCACCCGTTTCAGCTCATGCCGGGCGGTTTCCATGCTGTCCGTCTGCTCCTTAAAACGCAGATTCTCCAGTATCCGGTCCCGAATATAGGTCTCCCCGCTTTCGTTCCAGCCAAATAAGGAAATATATGTAATCGCCGGCTCTGCGGGAGCATATTCCCTTTTCTGATGATATGCCATCCGAAGCAGCGCCGTCGTCTTGCCCATGCCTCCGCTGCCCAGCAAAAGCAACGGTCTGTCATCCCTCTGCTGATAAACGAAGCTCATATCCATAAGCGAAACCCGCTCTCCGGATTCCAGCGTCCCCCGCAGCGGATAAACCTTCTCCTCCTCACCGATATAACGCAATGCCGTATTACTGTTTACCGCTTTTCTTACATTCGCCCGTCCCGTCTCCCAAAGCGCCCAATGCGTGATACCCTTCCCATCGATCCGGTCTTTCAGCTCCTCCAGATCCGTCAGCATCTCCTCTGCGCTCTGGTAGCGCCGCCTCGGAATGGCCGCAAGTCCCTTCTTAAGAATTGTCCGCACCATGCTTATGACCGTTGACGGGCAGTCCCGCAGACATTCCGCCCCGGAGATATCCGGAACCGTTGACCGCACGATCTGCATGGCGGACAGACGCTTTCCCGTCAGGCAGGTATAAAAAGTTGCCGTCATCGCATACAGATCCGTGCCAAAACCGATCTCTGCCCTTCTGCCCGCACGGATTTCCGGCGCCGTATATCCTTCCTTTGCGCTGTAGTAGACAGACTTCTCCTCCCGTATCTCCTCCAAAGTATGTACGCTGTTATAATCAATCAGAGTGACCCGCTCTCTCTTCCCTTCACCCAGCAGCAGGATATTGTCCGGGCTGATGTCCAGGTGCAGATATCCGGATGCGTGAAAAGCCCCCAATACCTCCAGGGCTCCCCGAATCCGCCGGATCTGCTCCTCGAGCACAGCAGTTTTCCCGCTCTGCAGTTCCCTATCCAGGCTGCGGCCGCCGGAAAATCCCAGAATCGTATAAAGGGTATGATTCCACTCAAAGGTATTGATATTCGAATCAATCTCCCCGGGATGCTGCCCCAGAAGCCTGATATGTATCTCATTTCCCCGAAGGAAGCTGAGCCGGTGCAGCTCCATGGTATCAGCCGCTTCCGGCTTCACGCAAATGCGGTCCTGTTCATCCCGGTAAATCAATCCCTTCGGTTCATAAGGAAAAAGCTCCTTAATCAGTACCTGATGGGAAAGCTGTTTATTCTGCTGATCCTGGTAATGCCCCAGATAGACCACCGCATTCGCTCCCCGACCCACAACCGAGTCGATCTCACACTCCATACCGGGAAACGGAAGTACCCTTCCCGCTTTTAATACGCTTCTTTCATCCATATCTTTCCCCCGTTTTTCCGCTGCTCCAGGATTCCGGAATTGTGTAAGTGCAAAGCACGAATCCATCCGCAGGGTACCTTTTGATTTTCCTATCTACAGTATAACATATCCATTCATCATACACCGCCAGAATTTATTGTCCCTCCTTCGAAAACTAAAATTGTTCCATCATTTATCCTGTGATGATTCAAGTCTAACCTATCCTCCAACCGATTTTTGCACTTTGTTTCCACCCGCCGCACCCGAAAAACCCGAAAAAAATGGATATCTCCGATATGAAGATATCCATTCACAATTCCCTCATCAGTCAGCAACCCCGCGTCCGAAGGTATAACTCATTTTTCCGGTCCGCCCGTTATAAATGCCGTCCTTGCCGAGATCATAAAGCATCGTGGTTTCTTTTTTCTCATAATCATACACGTAGTTCATTTTAGGATCGTAGTGGTAGATTTTTCCGCTGCTGGAAAAAACGGTATCTCCCATCACAAACAGATCCTCCTGCTCGCCATATCCCATCAGCATACCATTCATAATCTGGCCGCCAGTGCCTGTTGCCGCAGCTACATGGCGGAGCATATCTGAATCCTTCGCCTGTTTCTGCGCCCGCTCCCGCGCATACTTATCATTTATCTCTGCCGCCCCGGTAAACGTAGAGGAGGAAAGATATACACCGCTGTATCCGTCAGACTCCCGGCAGTCCGCAGTTCCCGTTTCTCCGGTCTGCTCCAACTGCTTCAACAGAGGAACAGCCTCTTTACAGCCCATCTCACAGGCATGCTGGAGATAGAAACGGGCTGCCTCCGGATTCATCACCCCGGCAGTTCCATACAGCAGAAAGGAACCTGCGCTCAGGCAGCCTATCTCGCTGCCCTGATCTGCTGCCTGTTGATAATAGGAAAATGCTCTGCCGTAGTCCCCATCATCCTCACACATCAACCCCGCAAGCAACGCACACTGACTGTCTCCCCATAGCGCCCCGTTGTGATACCACTGAAAAGCCAGGTCAGCATCATCTAAAAGGTGATTTTCCGGATGAAACAGATTCCCCAGAAGCATCGCAACATCCCGCCTGCCATCCTCAAAAGCCCGCTCATACCAATAGCTGGCCATCGAACAGCTCCTGGGAACCCCTTCTCCGTTCAGATACAGATTGCCCAGGGAAACCTCACAATCCCCATAGTGAAACTGCGCTCCCTGCTTAAAGTAAGCAATGGCCTTGGCCAAATCCTGAGCTTTTCCTTCCCCGTAGTAGTAGATTGCCCCGATACTCTGGCAGGAAATACCGCTTTGAAACTGCCGGATCGCTTTCTCAAAAAGGCCGATGGCCAGATCAATATCCCGCTCCATCCCCATCCATCCCTTCTGGAAAAATACGGCCAGATCCACCAGCGCCGTCTCACTGACCTCCATCCACTTTTTACAAATGCGGCACATCTCATCATAATACTGCTCCGCCCGCAAACCGTGAATCTTCTTTACCGCAACATGGCAGATAGCGGGTGAATCTTCTGACAATTGTACCAGAACCTTCAGCGCCTGCCCGTCTTTTTCGTTTTTTTCCAGCCGTTCCAGCATCAGCATAGCCAGGGCATTTTTATCTCCCTCCCGCGCCATCTGCATCAGACGCTCCCTTCTATCTGACTCCATCCCGCACCTCCATTTTCAAAGATACATTCCGCCAGGTGAACGATTAAACCACCGGATATTCATACTCATCAAATTTTCCTATAAAACCGTTTCCCTCTATCGTTTTCATGCCTCCCTCTACCCGCTTTCCTCTGTCAAAGAAGCCATAATACACGCTGTCTCTGTATAACCGGTAGCCATATCCCTGATAATTGTCATTGCTTAATTCTCCATAATAATAGGTTCCATCCGGATAAAGGATCTTTATCATTCATAAAATCAAGCTGCGGAATCACGCCATGCTGTCTGCGGTAAGCATAGTCTGCAGAAGATAACTGATAAGTCACAGCTTCTTCCTGCGGAATCTCTTTTTTGGTATCCTTTTTATGCTCACTGACGTTGATATCCAGCTTTCCGGACAAAATGCGCACCATGTCAACCCATCCCCAAACCATTCCCAGCGGAATGCCGAGGAGAGGCATACTTACCAGACTTACCAACAACTGCAAAGCGCCCTTTTTATAATTCCCGATATAAAAGCTATGGGCACCAAGCGCCCCCAAAAAGAACGCCAGCAACACCGCCGTCATCCTGCTTTTTTCCTTATTCCGGGGTTTTTCCAGCTCCACACTGCAGGTCGCCTCCGGCGCCCGATAAACGCCCGCTCCCGGCTTGCCGGACATTGGCCTCCCTTGCGGTCTCCCCTGCTCTTTCCTTTGCGGAGAACGAGGGGCTGGCTCCGGCTCATCCAGATACGTTCCATCAAAATCTTCTTCCTCTGTCAGTCTTTCCAGAGCCTGCTGCGCCCTTATATATCCCTTTGCTGCCGCTGCCTCATAATATCTTCTGGCAGTATCCAGATTTTTTTCACACCCTTCCCGAGCTCATAGGCTCTGCCCATCTGATAGCAGCCTACGGCGCTTCCTCCCTTTGCCGCCTGATAAAAATACTGAAGCGCCAGCCGGGGATTTTTTTCTACACCGTCTCCTCTGGCATACATAATCGCAACCCGTTCTGCCATCCTTGCATCACTTTTTGCCAATTCCAGCATTTCCTCAAAATTGTCCATTTTCCCGAAATACTCCTTCCTGTCCTCTTTCTATTCTTCACATATCTGTCTTATTTTTCCATTACTCCACAAAGGTATAAACAAAGCCGCTGCTTGTACTTTCCACCTGATCACCGCTGATCTTATAACTGCACACCTCCGGCACCTCAAACGTATTTCCGTTGCTGTCCGAGGTCAGCGTGGTAGTCAGAGTATCCCCAGAGACGGACCAGGTTCCGTACTTTTCATATCCCTGATACTCATCCTCCTCCGCCATCTGACCATCCTGTGCCAGATACAGATTCCAGTGATATCCAACATTTACATAGTCCTCCCGGCTTTCATAATAGGAATATTTTTCATACCGCAAACCAGAAGAAGCACGATCCACGGCGTCTATGCTCTCATTTACATCACGATCTCCGTCCTCGTCCGACATGTTTTTTACCGCCACGCCGCCGATGTTCGTATAGGCGCTGCCGTCGCCTCCGCTCAGGTATTTATAATCCGCTCTCTGGGCGGTTCCCCAGGTATCGCCTCCTACCTCTATTGTCACCTGCTCCATTTTATAAAGGTTGTAAACAGAATAATTTTTTGTTTCACTGTAGTACAGCGTTGCAACAAAGTTGTTGGTTTCTTCAGCGTAACACACGTCACAATCCCCCAGATTATCTGCTTCCTGTCCATCCGGTGTATAAAGAGCTATATAACTTTCACCATTATACTGTTTTTGCAGCAATGATCCGAACTCCGACATCATATTGTATTCTGGTTTTTCCAGTTCTATCGGTTCAAAAAGCCTTCCGTTTTCATCCATTTCATAAAAATACCCGCTATTTGAAATCACATATGCAATTCCATCGACTGCTTTTGCAGTGTATGCACCGTTTCCGGCAGAAACATCAAATACCCTTCCCTCATCATCATACAGCAGTGTCCCCTCATTCTCCAGTTTGTAACCCTGTTGAGGTTACTGTCAAGTAAACGTTGGCAAATTTTTTCATACACGATTTACCGTATGCCT
>JAUNON010000033.1 GCA_030537145.1 Lachnospiraceae bacterium
CGGCCGGGTAACAGTTCGGCTCAGGGCTTTGCAGCCAGTGCAAAGCCCTGAGCCGAACTGTTACCCGGCCTGACCCTCCCAGGAAAGAAAGGGCTGGAAAATCACGGCTACAGGTGTATAATTTAATTACGGCGGTTCCATCCCCCAATGATACGCAGCAATCCATCCTGCGCCGGCTTCTCCGGCGGAATTTTGCATTTGGTACATAACACTTACCGCATTCGTAAAAGAGATAAAAAGGAGACTCCATGGATCAAGCCCTAAAGAAAAGAAAAAAGAAAATACGGCGCCGGAGGCTGGATCAGGTGCCTCTGTTTGTGCAGCTTCTTACGCTGATGACCCTGGTGGCCGCCCTGCTGATCAGCTTTCTTCTGATCCGGGATTACCGACGCAACCGGCAGGCTGTGCTGAATCAGCGGATTCAGACCTCCAGCCGGCTGCTGAACATGGAACTGCAAAATCTGGATCAGTATATCCGTGAGCTGGCATCCTTCAGCCTGCAGCCCTATTATGATACGAAATTTAAAAGCGCCATTTCCTCCCGCGCAGCCATTTCTCTGGCAAGCCAGAACTATATTAAAACGCAGATCCGGGCTTACTATTATTCCCGTACAGATCTAAACAGCTATGCAATGAATTTATGCTACCAGAATCTAACCTACGGCAGGGATAAAGCGGCGCAGCATGTGACGCTGCTGCCCGATACGGCTTTTCTGCAGGAGGAAGGCTATGCTCTGTGCGCCAACGGCCCGTATTACAATGCAATTATGCCCTCCCAGGATCCGGACAGCTTTTTTTGTTATTATCAGTCAATTATCCAGATTAAGAACCGGGAGCCTGAGGCTGTGGTACGTATAGAACCCAACACCTCCTATGCGGAAAATATGAATGAAGAGCATCTGACAAACGGAGAATTTTTATGTGTCCTGAACAGCCAGAGCAGGCTGCTGTTTTCCGGAACCGATTCTCTGGCGGATGAAACCCTGCAGCAGGCGATTACCGCCTTTGACAGAAGCGAAAATGTCCAGTCCTCCTTTGTCCGGCTGGACGGCGCAGATTACCTGGGCGTATTGTGCCGCAGCGAGAAATACGGAATGCAGCTCATTTCCTTTCTTCCTATGGCAGTCATTCAAAAAGAGCTTTCCTCTATGCTGCAGTCCGGTATCCTGTTTGGCTTCCTGATCTGGCTGTGTGCGGCAGTCTGCATGTTTTTTATTCTCCGGCTGACTACCCGTCCGCTGACCGCCCTGAGCACGCAGATGAAAAAGGTAGGCGACGGCAATTTTACCCCCTCCGACCGCATCGGCGGAAGCCGGGAAATTGTGAACCTGACCGAAAGCTTCAACGATATGGTAGCTCATATTGAACGGCTGATCCGGCAGAATTACCTGGCGGAAATCAACGAAAAGACCTCCCGGCTGACGGCCCTGGAGGCTCAGATCAACCCCCATTTTCTATATAATACGCTGCAGGCCATCAGCACGGAGGCGCTGGTAAATGATCAGCCCCAGATCCACGAAATGATTACCTCCCTGGCCTCAAACCTGCGCTATTCCATCAAAAGCGGAGATCTGGTCAGTCTGAAATCAGAAATGGACTATACCAGAAATTATATTATGCTGCAGAAAGTGCGGCTGGAGGACCGGCTGAATGTAAAAATAGAGCTGGACGCCCAGACAGAACGGCTTTTGATTCCCAAGATCAGCATTCAGACTCTGGTGGAAAACTCTATCCTTCACGGAATGGGCCCGGATTCCGATTCCATTTTTATCGAGATTCGGGCTGCGCTGCCTGAAACGGAATCCGGCAGGCTCCTGGAAGTGACTGTGGCCGATGACGGATGCGGCATTGATCCGGAGCAGCTTGACCGAATGCAGCAGGAATTTCGGGACTACCTAAAGCCCGGAACAGCCGGAAAAATCGGCCTTGCTAATCTTTACAGCCGCCTGCAGCTTCTTTATCAGGGGCAGGCCCGGCTTCTGATCCAAAGCGAGCCTGGCACGGGAACCCGGATCACCATGCAGATACCGGTGCCGAGGAGAGAAATACCGGCGGAGCAGACCAGGTGAAGCAAGGGGAACGCACTAAAAAAAGGAGGGAAAATATGAGGCAAATGTTTAAAGCATTGATCGTAGACGATGAAAAACCGGCACGGATCGCCATCAGCAAGCTGGGAAAATGGGCCCAGTACCGGATCGAGCCGCCTCTGATGGCTGCTAACGGAAAAGAAGCGCTGGCAGCCATGCGGGAGGTCCGTCCCGAAATTGTTTTTGTGGATATGAATATGCCCATTATGAGCGGAACGGAATTTCTCCGGCTGGCTTCTGCTGAATTTCCCGACACCTGCTTTATCGTCATCAGCGGCTACGATGAGTTCGCCTATGCTCAGCAGGCGCTGCGCTGCGGCGCTCTGGATTATCTTTTGAAGCCCATCGTAGAAGAGCACCTGAACAGTGCCATTCTGCGGGCAGTACAGACCCTCTGTCCCGGATACCAGCCCGACTCCCAAAATCAGGAGGAGACCAACCTGGATCCCAATACGGTAGTTTCCATCATACACGACTACATTGAGAAAAATTACAGTAAAAACATTAAGATCTCCATGTTTGCAGATAAATACTTTTTCTCAAAAGAGTATCTGACCCGCCAGTTCAAGGGAAAATACCACTGCGGTATCTATGAATATGTACTGCAGGTACGCATGGCCCGGGCAAAGGAGCTGCTGACAGACCCGGCGCTTAAGATTCAGGATGTGGCCCAGCGGGTCGGCTATACAGACCACAATTATTTCAGCAAGGCCTTCCGTACCTATTTCGGCATTTCTCCTTCCGCCTTCCGGCAAGAAAGAGGAATTGAATAGTGTTACTGTGAACGGAGTAAACAGGAACACTGGATAGTCGTTTTGTACCGCTGTTTTTCGCTGCTTTGCTTGCATTTCTTCCCATCCTGTGCTATACTTCATTTCGTTGCAAAGCCCACAAAAATAAGGTCTTTCCGGGCTTGCCGCCGATTTCCGGCGTAGCTTGGATACGTGCGTATCTAAGTCTTGCGGCATTCGCCAAATGAATATGCGAGCATATTCGCCAGGCTCATTGCTGCGCAGAAAATGCACCGAGTGTTCGAGACCTTCCACTCGTAAAACAAAACTAAAGGAGACAACTGAATATGAGAGACAAAAAAGTGTTATTCATGGTCCAGGCTGCTGCCATTGCAGCCATCTACGTAGTGCTGACGGTATTGTTCGCACCCTTAAGCTTTGGGGAAGTCCAGATCCGGTTTGCCGAGGGGCTGACGGTTCTTCCGTATTTTACTCCGGCTGCGATCCCCGGCCTGTTTGTAGGCTGTATCATCGGAAATATCCTGGGCGGCGCTATTCCGGTGGACATCGTCTGCGGAAGTCTTGCCACCCTGGCGGGAGCTGCGCTTTCCTATCTTTTAAGAAAGCACAAGTTTCTGGTTCCTCTTCCGCCCATTGTTGCGAATGCACTGGTCGTTCCCTTCGTGCTTTATTACGGATATGGAATCAACCTCCCTATTCCGTTTATGATGCTGACCGTCGGAATCGGCGAGATCGTATCCTGCGGCGTGATTGGGACTATCCTGCTGCTGGCGCTGGACCGTTACAAGGGCATCCTCTTCCGGACAGAAAAATCTGCTTCCGTATGATGTCCCCGCTTTTTACCTGATAGAAAAAGAGGGCTGCCGGAAAATAAATAGCCCTGTTCGGGGCAGGTATGGTCCGTATGGATCATACCTGCCCCTAAAATTTATCCATTAAAAAGAAAAAAGATGGCTAACAATCAAGCTCCTATCGCTGAGGCTTTTGACCCCGGCATCTACACATTTATTTTGCTATGTTCAATCGCAAATCTTTAAAATCCCTACTGATGCTCAAAAGTAAAAACTGATATGGTCAAAAATGACAAAACTGGCTATTTTCAAAAAGCCAGAATAGCGTATAATGAAACAAGATTAAATATATATGAAAGGTAGGAAATAAAAGTGGAAAAGAATAGATATGAATTGAATAAACAGCTTGCACAAATGCTCAAGGGCGGCGTGATCATGGACGTGACTACTCCGGAGCAGGCGAAGATTGCGGAAGAGGCGGGAGCCTGTGCGGTCATGGCGTTAGAGCGCATCCCGGCAGATATCCGTGCAGCAGGGGGAGTCTCAAGGATGAGCGACCCGAAAATGATTAAGGGCATTCAGGAAGCGGTTTCGATTCCGGTTATGGCCAAATGCCGTATCGGTCATTTTGTGGAGGCACAGATTTTGGAGGCGATTGAGATCGACTATATCGATGAGAGCGAAGTCCTGTCACCGGCAGACGATGTATATCATATCGATAAGCACGAATTTAAAGTGCCGTTTGTCTGCGGCGCCCGCGATCTGGGCGAGGCTCTTCGCCGGATTGAAGAGGGGGCGTCCATGATCCGCACCAAGGGAGAACCCGGGACAGGAGATGTGGTACAGGCAGTGCGGCATATGCGGGCGATGAATGCAGAAATACGCCGGATACAGAATCTGCGAAAAGATGAATTGTTTGAAGCAGCAAAACAACTGCAGGTGCCGGTTGACTTACTGACATATGTGCATGAACACGGCAAACTTCCGGTCGTCAATTTTGCGGCAGGCGGCGTGGCGACTCCGGCGGATGCAGCGCTGATGATGCAGTTGGGGGCGGAGGGCGTATTTGTCGGATCGGGAATCTTTAAGTCAGGAAATCCTGCAAAACGTGCATCTGCGATTGTAAAGGCAGTGACGAACTATAAAGATGCAAAATTGATCGCCGAGTTGTCCGCTGATCTAGGGGAAGCAATGGTCGGGATTAATGAGCAGGAAATTAAACTCTTGATGGCAGAAAGAGGAAAATAGGATGACAGTGGGGATTTTAGCTTTACAGGGAGCTTTTGCAGAGCATGAATCCAGTTTGGATAAGCTTGGAGTGGAGCATTTTGAGATCCGGCAGAAAAAAGATTTGCAGAGACCTTTCGATGCCCTAATTCTTCCCGGCGGAGAAAGTACGGTAATGGGGAAGCTGCTCCACGAATCCGGGATGTTGGAAGTGGTGCGGCAGAAGATTTTAGATGGAATGCCGGTGTTCGGTACCTGTGCGGGACTGATTCTTCTGGCAAAGGAAGTGGAAGAGGATACGGCCTATTTGAAAACCATGGATATCCGGGTAAAAAGAAATGCATACGGGAGACAGCTTGGCAGCTTTTACACCGAGCAGGAATTTGACGGAATCGGCAGGGTTCCGATGGCTTTTATCCGGGCACCCTACATATCGGAAGTGTATGGGGAGGCCAAAATACTGGCACAGGTGGATGGAAATATCGTCGCTGCACGTCAGGATAATCAGTTGGTGACAGCGTTCCACCCGGAGGTAACAGATGATTTGAGGATTCACAGGTATTTTCTTAATATGATAGATTCATAAGGACAGTAAGCGTGCTATCGGTTAATAGATCGTTCTAAACCGTTTTTCTGGTATAATGACCGGAAAATAGAGATGAATGGGAAGGAGCTGCCGCAAATGAGATTTTGCGACAGCTCCCTCCTTTTTTCGCACGTCTATTCCGCTTCCCTTTCCAGATAGCTTACAAACACATTTCCCGCTTTTTCAAACATCTCCGTACTGTCGTTGATTCCTGCATAATACCATTCCGTTCCGTTTGGGTCCACCAGATACGTATTATATTCATCATATCCTATGATCGTTACCGGCCCGCTCTCTGTCCGGGCAATTACCGGCCTTCCATGGCTTACAAAGTACAGCACCTGCTCCAGAGTGCAGCCGCTTAGATCCACTGCCCGCTTCCCGGTGCCCTGCTCCAGCTCATCCAGGTCCATCGTGCCGGAGGTAACAACCGAAGGAAGCTTTTCCAGATTCAGCTCTACGCTGGCTGCTTTATCTCCCCGCACCCAGACATAATTCTGTTCCTGATCCACCACAACGCCAACTCCGGCATCCGCTTCCACGATCGCATCGTTCACATACGTACACACATCGGTTAATTCACCGGAGGTATACACGTAGTAAAGCTCCTGCTTCTCATGGTTTTCCGGAATATCCAGCGTCCGGGAGGTATCATACGTAATAATCTTGCTGCGCACCACCTGAGGATTCGAAACCGAAATACTGGTTCCAAGCCGCAGAACCACCTCTGTCTGCTTCCGGTCAGAGGTCTGGGTCGCCACCCCCATAGCCACGGCGCTTTCCGTATCCGTATTTACAATGTGATCCTCCATGGCTTCCTTGTAGCCTTCCCCGGTCTTAACCATACGGGTCAGCGTAAGCATGTTGTCCGCCGCAGAGGCATCCGTCACGTAACAATCTCCCGGCTCGTAGGTCTTTACCGTATTTCCCTCCATATCCTGGATTTCCAGCTTATACATGGGAAACATTCCGTTCCCGCCGTGGGGCACATCAATCTCAGAGGTTCTTGCAATTCCATAGACCAGATCCTCCTTCATAAAACAGATGGGCCGGATCCGCTCGCTGCCATCGCAGGTAATATCCCTGCTAACTCCCGTTTCCATATCGATCACAGACAGCGTGGAGGAGTCATACATTTCTCCCTCCTTCAGCCATGCAAAATAGCGTCCGGAATCTGAGGCCGCATAGCAATCCTGCGCCAGACCTGTAACCAGCGTTTCATAGGTGCGGCTGTTTAGGTCGATTCGATACACCGTCCCCTCCAGCAGGATTCCAAACCTGGATCCATCCTGAGAGATGTAAGACAGCATGTCCACATCCTCCTCCAGGAGAGCTGCGCTTTCCATGCTGGCCAGGAATATTTTTTCATCCACCATGGCAGAAGCCGCCTCATAGTGGTAAACGGCCACTCCGTTTTCTCCCTCATGATTTCCCCGGTTCATATAACCGCTGACTGCAAACCACATATCTCCGCTGTCCTCCACCCGCAGGATATGGATTTTATGCTCCGGATAAAAGTCACGGCTATCCATATTTTCCTTCTGGGGGAAGCTAAACACCTGTGTCAGCTTGCCTGCGCTGATGTCATACGTCCACAGCTCATCCTCCTGCACAAAGGCCACCACCCGGTTCCTTTCACTGCTGGCATATTCCGGCTCCTTGCCGGTAATGCCAAGAAGAATTCCCTTATCTGACAAAACCTTATTTTCCGGATTAAAAATCTCATCGGTGGTCCGTTCAAAGTTCAGCAGATATACACGGCTGTCCGTATAACGGACACGATAGTATTCGTGAACATTGTAAACCTCTGTAACGCCGGATTCATTCAAAGCGGCAATCCGGTAATCCATCGTCAGTGTGGCGGTATTTTGATTGATCTCCGTCAGTTTCGGCGTGGGCTTATAATAAATCTGCGGATTCAGGGATGCCCAGGTAAGCTGATTCACACTGTCATGAATATCCATGTACGCCAGGGTCTGCTCCTCATCCGTGGTTTCATCCGGCTCCACCGCCGCACCCACGGTAGTCAGATCCGTTTTGTTTACACATTTATCATAAAAACCGCTGACATAATTCAGATACTCCTTGGTGTGCAGTCCGTCCGCCAGCACCACGTGCGTATAATAATAGAGATTTCTCCCGCCTGATGTAATCTGAATCTTCAGCATATATTCCCGGTTCATCAGCATCTTATTCTGAAGCGTCAGCGTCGCCGTAAGGCTGTCCCCATCCTTGTCCAGCTTCACCACCTTGGTATTTTCCAGCGTCTCAGTCCCGTCCAGGCTGGTCACCTCATAAGAAACCCCATCCACCGTGGTGCTGAATGCCTGGATCAGGATATCCAGCTCCCGGTTCGAATCCAACGGTGTAATACTGTCCCTCAGATAGGAAACATCCATCTCCCGGGCATAGCCGTGCAAACAGTTGAAGCTCGTGCCGTCCTTCTGCATATAAACCAGCGGAAATGTAGAATTTGGCATCGTTTCCGCCACATCCGGCGTCACCTGGTTAATCATCCGGGCAAACACCAGCACCGAACCGCAAAATAGTGCGATTAAAAACAGAATGTGCAGGAACACATTCCGGATTTTCTTTATCTGTCCCTTCATAATACGATCGTTCTCCCCTCCGGCATCTGCGGATCTATATATCGTTTTCATTCTAACAGAATTTCCGGGGGGATGCAACCGGCGGCAATACAAAAAGCCGGATGCAGGTACAAAGTGTTACTGAGAATGGAGTAAACAGTAACACAAAGTATCGCTGCCTGGATCCGGCTTTTTGTCCTCAGAAATTATTTTTTCACCAAAATCTGGGCCTCCTGCATCGGCGGTGGCGGCATCTCCTGCGGTGCATCTCATCCACCAGCATCACCTGTGCAAGATCTCCCAGCCAGTCATCTCTCCGGCGGGGCGGGCGCCTGCGTCCGTCTGCCTGCATACTCAGCATCCTCTCCTGCTCCGGAGCCCCCGTCGAATCAGCATCCTGCATTTCTTCCGGATTCATGGCCTTTACCTTTTCCGCAATGCCATCCGCCAGCTTCCGCATCATGAGGCGGTCCGGATATTCATCAAACATCATGCTGCCCTCATATTCCATCTTATCGCATTCCTCTTCCACCTGCCGCTGGATCACCTGAGCAGTCTCCGGATAAAAGGACTGCAGCCGTCTGGCATCTTCAAAGCTCTGCCGCTCCTCCAGCAAAGGATCCGGATAACCGGTCACAAAAGGAAGCATACCAGGCGCAGCCTGCCCGGCAGCATAGGGCTGGAAAGAATACATTCCCGGCATAGCCTGTGCCGGGGCAGACTGACAAAACAGCGCAGAAGGATAACGTTTCATAATATCGATATCATTCATTGGCTTCTCCTCTCCCAGCGTTACTATTATCATCTCGACTGTTGTCTTGATTTATTTGTTCGCCATTATATCATATGCCGCTTTTCCGGGGAGGTTCTCCCCTCTTCAGCAGCCGGTACAGGGTGGGATCCGCCTTCAGAAATTCCATACACCGTTCCAGCTCTTCATCCCCGTTTTTCTCCGGCGCTCCCGCAGCCGCTTCCTGCGACTTGTCTCCGGCAGCCGCCGGCCGGATCAGCGGATATTTCCCTCCGCCTCTCTTCACTGCACGAATCAGAATGTTTTTTGGAGTATGCTCCATATCGATAAATTCCAGCACCTGCACCTCATATCCCTGCTGTTCCAGCATAGAAGCCCGCAGACCGTCCGTAACCAGCGCCGCAATCCGCTCTTTCAAAAGCCCGTACCGCAGCACCGGCTGCAGAATCTCATTTTCGATCTGTCCGTTTAACTCATGCTGGCAGCAGGGCACCGACAGGATCGCCCGGGCATTCCATGCCACCGCTTTTGCCAGCGCATAGTCCGTAGCCGTATCGCAGGCATGAAGCGTCACCACCAGATCCACCTGCTCCACGCCCTCATAATCCGCAATGTCCCCGGCAAGAAACTGCAGCTTCTCATAACCGAATTTCCGGGCCAGCGCATTGCAGTGATTGATTACATCCTCCTTCAGATCCAGCCCAATGATCCGCAGATCCAACCCCCGCAATTCTCTTAAATAATAATACATGGCAAAGGTAAGATACGACTTTCCGCAGCCAAAATCAATCATGGTCAGCTCCCGGTTCCTGGGAAGGCAGGGGCAGATATCCTCGATAAACTCCAGAAAACGGTTGATCTGACGGAATTTATCGTACCGGCTGTTTACGACCCGGCCCTCCGGGGTCATCACTCCCAGCTCCACCAGGAACGGTACGGGCTTTCCCTCCTCCAGGATATAATGCTTCCTCCGGTTATGGGATAGCTGCGGGGCGGCACGCCTTTGCGCAAGATAACGCTTCTTAACCGTCACCTTTCCCTTCTTGCTTACCAGAACGGAGGCGCTTACAGAAACCGTATCGGCCTGCATCTGCTTAAAATCCTGCTCCATCCAGTCTACAGCCGCTTCCGTCAGCTCCACTTTCCCATAATTCCTATGCTTTTCCTTTTTCCCATCCCAGAATGCCGCCTGAAACATCAGCGTCCCCTTCACCATCAGGGGACGCACCCGGATCTTTGTCACCTCCCGCCTTTGCTTCTGTCCGCTGAACACCATCTGCAGCAGCTCGCCATTCAGCAATTCTTCCAGTAAATCTCTGAATTCATCCATTTTCTTTCCCCGCTTCCTGACCGACAAATGATCCATATTCGCCGGTTTTCTCTCAGCCTATCATACCAGACAGAGAGACAATAGAAAAGAATAAAACTGCTTTTTTTGCGCCGGATGCAGATTGCGCAGCAATCAATTATCTTATGCATCCGTGCGCATCGTTTGCCCGAAGCGCTTTTTATGATATAGGAAAGTGAGAACTTTTCTATATCATAAAAAAGAGAGGCTCTGACGCCCGTTTGCATTTTTACCTACAAACGCTGCTCCAGAACCTCTCTCTTTATACTGCAGTACTGTTATTGTTTTCTGTATTTCTTCTTAAGTACCCGCCGCTTTTGTGCCGCCTATCTGTAGTAAACGGAATTCCATCTCAGCTCATTCTTCAGGCTGCGGATCGTGGTTTCATTGTCAATGTAAACCGCCTCGATGCCCATAGCAGCCGCCCAGTCGCCCATCTGCTCTGCCGTCAGGTCATAGGTGAATGCAGTATGGTGGGCGCCGCCTGCCAGGATCCACGCCTCCGCACCGGTAGCCAGATCAGGCTGCGGTGTCCAGAATGCAGTGGCAACCGGAAGCTTCGGCATGGGAGCTTCCGTTTTCTTGCAGTCTACGCTGTTGATAATCAGGCGGAAACGGTTGCCAAGATCGATCAGGGATGTGGCAATCGCCGGGCCGGTCTTTGCTGTAAATACCAGACGGGCCGGATCCTCCCGGTCGCCCATAGACAGCGGGTTTACCTTGATGCTGATGGGGCCGTCCGCTATTGTGGGGCAAACCTCCAGCATATGAGCCTGCAGGATTCCTTCTTTGCCCGGTACCAGATTATAGGTATAATCCTCCATAAAGGAAGTACCCTTGGCGTCCTTCTTGCCTGCGGTCATAATCTTCATCAGACGAACCATAGCAGCGGTTTTCCAGTCACCCTCGCCGCCAAAGCCATAGCCCTTCTCCATCAGACGCTGAATCGCCAGGCCCGGAAGCTGCTTCAGTGCGCCCAGATCCCCGAAATGAGTCACGATCGCCTGATAGTTTTTCTCCTCCAGGAAGCGCTCGAAGCCGATCTCGATCTGTGCCTGCACTGCTACGTGCTTTCTGAATTCCGCTTCGTCTCTGCCCTCCAGCAGGATCTGATATTTGTCATAATATTCTTCCACCAGCGTATTGGTGTCCGCTTCGGAAACAGCCGCAACCGCCTCTGCGATCTCATTTACCGGATACGCATCGATCTCCCAGCCGAACTTAATCTGTGCTTCTACCTTATCGCCCTCGGTCACTGCCACGTTGCGCATATTGTCTGCAATACGCATTACACGGATATGGCTGCTTTCCATAATACCGATAGCAGTCCCCATCCAGGATGCGATCTTTTCCTGCACCTTTTCATCGCTCCAGTGGCCCACCACTACCTTGCGCTCGATTCCCATCCTGGTCACGATATGGCCGTATTCCCGGTCACCGTGAGCCGACTGGTTTTCATTCATGAAATCCATATCGATGGTATCGTACGGAATTTCCTGATTGAACTGGGTATGCAGATGCAGCAGCGGTTTGCGGAACTCCTGCAGTCCCAAAATCCAGGATTTTGCCGGTGAGAAGGTGTGCATCCAGGTGATCACGCCTGCGCACTCCTCATCCGCATTCGCCTCATTAAAGGTCTTGCGGATTAATTCATTGGTAATCAGTGTGGGCTTCCACACAATTTCATAAGGAATTATGCCGGAAGCATTGAATGCTTCCACAATTTTTTTGGAATGCTCTGCTACGTTTCTGAGACACTCATCTCCGTACAGGTCCTGGGAGCCTGTACAAAACCAAAACTTATATGCTTTTCCTGTTTTCATATTCTATTCTCCTGTTGCTCTTATTTCAATAAAACTACCTCTTTACAATATCGTTACTCCACAAAACGGTTACTGTTCACTCTGCTCTCAGCAACACGCTTCGCGATGCACAAAACTTTCTTTTAACGATTTTCTCCAGCCCTTCAAGGCATTCCTTTGCCGCTCACAAATTCCGTCTGTGAAAGCGGAATGACAGATTCACGGATCTTAATATCCGGTACAAATTCAAACGTTGCCGGATAGTCGGGATTTTCAATCATCCGCAGCAGATTCTCCGCCACCTTTTTTCCCATAATCTCCATGGGATGCACCACGGAGGTCAGCGGAACCCCGTTAAGCCGGGCCAGCTCCGAATTATCAATGCTGACCACCGACAGCTCCTGAGGGATACGGATAAATTTCCCGGCGCAGATCTTGGTAAGCCTATGAGCCACCTCGTCATTATAGCAAACACAGGCGGTACAACCGGCCAGCCGCTCCAGAATCCGTTCGCTGTTTTCGCACATCTGCCGCTGTTCCTGCGTATCGATCCAGCATACTCTGCTCTCCTGAAACCTGATTCCGGCAGCATACAACGCTTTCAGGTATCCCTTATACCGGTAACGTCCCTGCCCGTCATCCGCCTTAAAAATGCCGGCAATCTTCCGATGTCCCTGGGAGATCACATAGTCTGTTGCAATCCTGCCTGCCTCCTCGTCGTTCATGCAGACATGAGGAATGTCCAGATCCGGATAGAAGCTGTTAAAAAACAGAATCGGGACGCCGCAGTCGCTGATTTTCTGGTAATAATCCACATTGGGGCTGGGCAGTCCGCTCATGACCGGTTCCACAATCATAGGGTCTCTCGCCCCCTCCGCCAGGATCTCCTCCAACAGGCTCCGTTCCTTCTCCACCTGGTTACTCGTAAACATAATCCTGGAGCTATACCCTTCCTTTTGAAGCGTGTCTACCATAGATTTCAACAAGCGGGGAAAGATGTATCCGTCCAGATAAGAACTGATAATCGTTACCGTCCTTGAGAGCGTCACCTCTGCGGTTCTGGCTCTGCGCCGTTCCTTTACATAGCTCCCGCTGCCCTGAATCCGTTCCAGTGTACCATCCTGCTCCAGAATGCTTAGTGCATGTCTTACCGTCTGGCGGCTCAGGCCAAAACGTCTGCTGATTTCCTGTTCCGTTTCCAGCCTGTCACCGCTTTTCAAATTTCCGGATGCAATCCCGGCATTGACCCAGTCAATCACCTGCTGGTACTTCGCCGTTTTCACCTGCTTGCAGCTCCGCCAGGATTACTTTCTCTTCTTCGTGGTTACATCAAGCACAACGGCGCCCAGCAGAACAGCACCCTTTACTACCTTCTGAAGATCGGTAGACATACCGCACATGGACATACCATTGTTCAGTACACCCATAACCAGCGCACCTACAACGGCTCCAATAATTGTACCGACACCGCCGGCTGCTGCAGCGCCGCCGATATAGCAGGAAGCGATGGCATCCATTTCGATACCGTCACCCATCTTCGGGTTCGCTGCGCCCTGACGGGCGGAAAGGATAATACCTGCAACAGAAGCCAGCACACCCATGTTTACATAAATCCAGAAGAATACCTTCTTCGTATTGATACCGGAAAGCTTTGCTGCCTTAGCATTGCCGCCCAATGCGTAGATCTGACGGCCTGCCACTGTCTGGCTGGTAATAAAATGATAGATTGCAACGATTACGCCAACTACTACCAACTGAACCGGAATCCCATGATACTGTCCCAGCTTGATAAAGAAAAACCATACCAGCAAAAGGATAACAATATCCCGGATAGCCAACTGCCACGGAACGGTATTGGCGAAACCGTATTTGTTATTTGTCTTAATATGGTTTATTTCGGAAACAATCAAGCCAACAGAAATGACTGCCGCCACAATCACACATACCAGATCCAGTGTACCGCCGGCAAAATTAATGGAAATGTTGGGAACAAAACCGGTACCGATTGCTGTATAGCTGGCCGGCAGCGGTCCTACTGTCTGGGATTTCAGCAGCGTATAGGTAAGTCCGCGGCCCATCAGCATGGTCGCCAATGTTACAACGAAAGGAGGGATCTCCAAATAAGCAATGAAAAATCCGGCAAACAAGCCAACTGCAAGACCAATCAGGAGCGCCACCAGCCAGGCCAGAGGAACTGCCAGTCCCTGATCCATAACCAGTTTGCCTGCGCAAGCCGCACTTAATGCCACAACAGAACCAACGCCCAGATCGATATTACCAGTCAGAACGCAAAGCAGCATACCGGTTGCCAGTACGATGATGTAACCATTCTGCATGATCAGGTTGTTAATATTAGTAGGAGTTGCATTTGCTCCTTCTGTAATAATGAAAAAAATGATGAAAATAATAATCAGCGCTGCAATCATACCCAGAGATTTCAGGTCAAGATTGACATTCTTTTTCTTCGTTTCCATTACTCATTGTCTCCTTTCGCATTGCTGTCCATAATGCACTTCATAATGCTTTCCTGCGTTAATTCCTCTTTGCTCAGTTCACCGGCTATCCGGCCCTCATTAATAACATAAGCCCGGTCGCAGGTACCGATAATCTCCTGCATTTCAGAGGAAATTACAATTACAGCTTTCCCCTGCTTTGCCAGCTCGTTGATCGCACAGTAGATCTCATACTTAGCGCCTACATCGATACCACGGGTCGGCTCGTCCAGGATCAGCACATCCGGCTGAGTCATCATCCACTTAGCCAGAACCACTTTCTGCTGATTTCCGCCGGAAAGCGACCCCACCGTCTGGTTAATGGATGTAGCTTTTACATTAATCAGCTTCTTGTATTCTTCGGCTTCGATATTTTCCTTGTTCTGATCCACAATCACACCGTTGGAATAGTATTCCCGCAGCGCCGCCATAGTCATGTTATGTTTAATATCATCAATCAACACCAGGCCGTATGTCTTACGGTCCTCGGAGGTATATGCAATCTTATTTGCAATAGCATCCTTCACCGTCTTTGTGCTGACCTCTTGCCCATGCATAAATACCTGGCCTGAAATCCTCTGTCCATAAGAATGTCCGAACAAGCTCATGGCAAATTCCGTACGTCCGGCACCCATCAGACCTGCCAGGCCCACAACCTCTCCTGCCCGTACATTCAGATTGATTCCCTTAAGCACCTTCTTGTCCGGAATTTCCGGATGGTAAACCGTCCAGTCCTTTACTTCCATAACCACGTCACCGATCGGACAGTTTTCCCGTACCGGGTAACGGTTGCTCATCTCACGGCCAACCATGCCCTTGATGATACGGTCCTCTGACCATTCGTCCACACCCTTTTTCAAAGTTTCGATGGTCTTTCCGTCCCGGATAATCGTAATGGAATCCGCCACATAACTGATCTCGTTCAGCTTATGAGAGATAATGATGCAGGTAACTCCCTTTTTCTTTAACTCCAGCATGATCTCCAGAAGCTGCTGAGACTCTTCATCATTCAGCGCAGCCGTGGGCTCGTCCAGAATCAGAAGTTCTACATTTTTCGCCATAGCCTTGGCAATTTCAATCAACTGCTGTTTTCCAACGCCCAGAGAATTTACCGGTGCATTCAGATTTTCGTTCTCCAGCCCCACATGAGCCAGTGCTTCCTTCGCCATACTTCTGGTCTTTGTCCAGTTGATAACGCCCCGGAAGCTGGTCTGTTCATTTCCCATGAACACATTCTCCGCCACGGAAAGATATGGACTCAGCGCCAGCTCCTGATGGATAATAACGATCCCTTTGCTCTCGCTGTCCTTAATCTGATGGAACTTACAAGTCTCTCCTTTATAAACGATATCTCCTTCGTAGGTTCCGAAAGGATACACACCCGAAAGCACGTTCATCAAAGTGGATTTGCCTGCTCCATTTTCACCACATAACGCATGAATTTCGCCCTTCTTAACCTGCAGATTCACATCGTCCAGGGCTTTCACGCCTGAAAATGCCTTTGTAATGTGGTTCATCTCCAAAATAACTTCAGACATGCGTTTTCCCACTCCTTTACTTATATTTTTATATCTGTTCTGTATCTTCCCAGATATCGGTTTTCTGGTATATAGCAACTACAAGGAATTCCGTAGGAATTTCCTATACGAATAAAAATCAGGCGGCGGATGCTCCCGCCGCCTGAATGTTAATCAAATCAATTTTTCTTCAGCCGGCTCAGAAATTACTGTGCAAGCTGTTCCTCGGTGTAATATTCGCCTTCAATCAGCAGCTCTTCGTAGTTGCTTGCATCAACTGCTACCGGAGTACACATATAAGTAGGAACGGTGATTACGCCGTTGTTGTACTGCTCGGTATCATTGATTTCCGGCTCGCTGCCCTGAAGCACTGCGTCTACCATAGTAACGGCCTTTTCAGCCAGGAGACGGGTGTCTTTGTAAATGGACATGGTCTGAGATCCGTTGATGATGTTCTTGGTAGCCATAACTTCTGCGTCCTGACCAGTGATCAGCGGCCAGTTTTCCTCGGTATATCCGGCACCCTGCAGAGCAGCCTTTACGCCGTATGCGAAGCCGTCAAATGCGGTACAAGCGATATCCAGATCCACGTCAGCATACTTAGCAGTCAGAATGTTTTCGCAGTTGGACTGTGCGGTCTGCTGATCCCATCTTAAGATACAGGTATCTTCAAAGGAAGTTCTGCCGGATTTGCAAACCAGAGTGCCGTCATCCAGATACTCCTGAAGCACTTCCATAATACCATTGTACAGGAACAAAGCATTGTTATCATCCGGAGATCCCATGAAGAACTCGATGGTGTAGGACTCGCCGGCAGCACGGGCAGCCTCCAGATCCTTCTTTTCTTTGATGTAATTACCGATAACCGTACCAACACCCTTGTTATCGAAGGTTGCATAGTAGGAAACAGCATCCGTATTCATCAGCAGACGGTCATATGCGATGATCGGAATGCCTGCTTCTTTTGCCTGAGCCTCTGCATTTACCAGAACGTCAGAGTCGATTGCTGCGATAACCAGACAGTCAACGCCCTTACCTACGTAATTCTCTAACTGAGAAACCTGCGTAGCGGTATCATCCTCTGCGTACTGCAGTTCTACATTGTAGCCTTTTTCTTCCAACTGTGCTTTCATGTTAGCGCCATCGTTGATCCAGCGTTCAGAGGACTGAGTCGGCATCAGAATACCAACGGTCTCTCCCTCTGCGAATGCAGCAGTGCTAAGTGCCATAGAAGCCAGTGCAGCTACAGCAGCAACTCCGATTAATTTCTTGTTCATTTGAAATTCCTCCTTTTAAATATGTTTCATTTTTGTCTGTACAAATTCTCATGCCGCTCAAAACTTGTACTTTTGTGCGAACAAAATTTTAAACAAATCATTTTTAGCATTTTGTACATTATGTACAATGTTTTTTTGTTCTTTGTTCACCTTTCATACATATTTATAACCCTATACCCGGTATTTGTCAAGTATAATATTTATTTATTTTTAATTTTTTCTTAATCTTTCGTCATTTTGACTTCCGTGCCCGTGCAAAATTTGTATGTACAAATTAGGCATTGACATCTTTCCGCAAAAAAAAGACAGATGTAAACCGTACCAAATCGTAACAATTTACATCTGCCATTTTTATTTGTCCGCAGCAATCCTTCCTCCGCAGTCACGGGCAAAACAGGGCTGCCGCCTAACAATTCCCCGCTATTCTCCGTGAACGGGCATCAAACCGTTACCCTTCGATTTCTCTCAGATACAGTCTTGCCAGCAGATGGTGGGGATCAAGCTGCAAGGTCTGCGTAAAGTATTCTGCCGCCTTCTCCTGATTTCCCAGGCCTAAATTTCCCAGCCCCATCAGATAACAGCAGTGCGCCCGGTTCTTCTTCGTAAAGTTTTCATCGAAGATCAGCAGATCCGGATAGGATACGGCAAAATAATCCATCTTCACCTGGTCATAGATGTGGGCCTCTCCATAGCTGATAAGCTTGTAGAATCTGGAGTTGGACGCCACCGGCTCTCCTAGCTGCCGCAGCGCAAGCCCCTGGAACATAATCATATCCGCCGGCTGATCGTTATAGAACATCATGCCGGCCGGCTCATCTGTTCCCGTGCTGGCTTCGGCAAACAATCTCCGGGCTCTTTCCTCATTACCCAGGGCCTTTTCTGTTACGGCCAGATAGTAATTAATATGGTTATCCTTTGTTCCTTCCAGCTTGCCTTCTCCAAGGTTTTCCGGATAGCTCAGCGCCTGCTCCAGCAGCTTCTTTGCCTGGACATAATCCTGCGCTGCAATAGCTTTCCTTGCCATCTCCACAAGCGCCCTGGTATACTGCGTGGTAGCTTTTCCTTCACCGCCCTCCCACGGGTGGAATCTTCTGCTCATCAGCAATTCATATGCTTTTTCATGATTGCCTATGTAATTCTGCAAAGTAATGTATTCAATGAATACGTCATCTCTTTTTACGAAGGTTTCCGGATAGCTCTCATAAAAAGCAAGGCGCTCCTCCGCTGAATACTCCAGTTTTTTATACAACTGATCCAGCTCCAGGAATATTCTGCAGTCAGAGGTATCCAATGAAAAGGCTTTTTCCAGTGCTTCCTTTGCCATATCCGGTTTCTGATATTTATTATAATAAACCAGTGCCAGATTCCGCAGAACAGTGGGATAGGTATCATCCAGCCCTGCAGAGGTTTCCCAGGCTTCCTTTGCTTTGTCATACTGACGTTTATCATACCACAGATTTCCCACATAGTAATAGGATTTGGGAAGCTGCGGCTCCAGCTTCGCAGCCAGCTTAAGCACAGCAATATCCTCCAGCCGGTTAGGGAAACAGCAGTAAGGATCCGCCGCGTCCGCCCGCTTCACCATTTCTCTGGCCGCTTGCTCCTGCCCTTTCTGGTACAGGCAGGCCGCCCGGAAATAATACAGCATAGGCCACTGGGAATCGCACAGATTCAGAATACCATAAGCCTCCTCAAAGGATCCGCTTTCCATATAGTCAATGGCCGCCTGGATAAAGTTCTGATGGAAATTACGCATCTGCGCTTTCAGCTCGGCGCTCTTCTCTTCCTTTTCATCCTCCGGAGCCAGCAAAACCTCTTCATATCCGGATACATAATCAAACTGGTCCACTTTTTTATTTTCAGCAATCCATGCCCTTGCTTCGTTGTTTCTTCCCAGCTTGCGCAAAAGCAACGCCTTCAGCCCTCTGGCTTTAATGTTATGGCTGTTTTTCACCAATCCCTTTTCCACCAGTTCCAGCGCCATAGAATAATCCCCTCTGCGGGCCGCTATCGCGGCCAGGAAATAAAAGGACATCTCCTGCTGCTCATTGGACCATGTAGCCTTAAAGAAGGCGTCATACGCCTCCTCATAGCGGCCCTGATAGAACAGGGTCAGGCCCAGATCATAATATGCTTCGCTATTGTAGGGATTGGGATTTTTCCAGGTCATCCGCTCCAATGCTTTGCGGAAATATTTTTCGCTTTCCGTCAGCAGCCCTCTGCGCAAAAGCAGCATACCGTAAGCGGTGTTCAGACGGATGTCTCCCGCATCCCTCTTTAACCCTTCCAGATAATAGTCATCCGGCAGGTAGGTGGCATGACGGTACTGTTCAATATGAAGTCCCGTCAGATACAGCTCCTCACAGGTCTGGATTTCCTCCGGGTCCTTGGCCGGCTGTGCAGGCTCCGGCAGCTTAGGAATCTTCTCTTCCGGAGGCGTGAAGGAAACCAGCTCTCTTCCCTGGGCATTTTTCACCCGGACGGTAACATCCTGCTTCTTTTCCACTTGTAAGGGCACCTTTTTCTCATATACCGCTACGGGTGAAATATCCGCCGTATCCTCAAAGACCACGCTGCCCTTCTGCTCCAGGACTACCTTTACATCTTTTTCTTCTCCCGTGGTATAGACCACCAGAGAAACCTGGCCCTCGCCGATTTCCATGTTTACCATGGCATCAATAGTGGCATTTTTTACATAACCTGCCTTTTTGTAGGGCATGAAATATTGCTTAAAAGTCTTTTCCTCAAAAGGCTTCAGCCAGGTGAAATCCGGCTGATTGTCCGTATAAACACCCGTCATCAATTCAATATACGGGCCGTCCTCATCGGTCAGATTCCGATCCCAGGCTTTTCCAAAATCACCGCAGCCCCAGGTCCACTGCTTCTTACCCGGTGAAATATGGTGGTCAGCCACATGAAGAATACCGGCCTCTTTGCCGTAATCATAGCCGCCCACAAAATCATAATCGGATTTTTCCGCCATATAAGAGGTAGGCACCGGAATATTTTTGTAGCGGGAGATATCTACCCCTGCGCTGTAATCATGCTTATAATATACGCCTGTCGCAATAGGAAATTTGGAAACATCACGTTTTCCGTGATCCATCACTGCATGAACATCCGGCGGGAACACTGACTGTGTCTGGTCATTCACTGCTACAGCAGGGTTCGCCCACCACAGGAAGGTCTGGGCCATGGGAGTACGGTTGTAAAGCTGTCCCCGGATCTCGATATATGCCTTATCCGGATACAAAGTAAAGGAGGCGATCCCCTTAGTACCATACATCTGGTCCACATCATTAACCATCACTGTTTTGCTGCCGTCCTCATGCTCCGTTACTGCATAATCTACCGGAAGATAGGTGGTGGGGCGGTGATGCTGGGGCCAGTTAAACTCAATGCCGCCAGAAATCCACGGACCAGTCAGGCCCACCAGCGCCGGCTTAATCACATGATTATAATATACAAAATCATAACCGTTTGTCTTATCATAGGCTCTCTGGATACGGCCCCCAAGCTGAGGCAAAACCATTACCTTCAGATACTTATTCTCCAGATAGACCGCCTTCCATGCCTTATCCCTTTTCGTATCTTCAATCTTCTCAATCACCGGATAGGGATATACTCTTCCGGAGCTCCCCTGGTACACACGTTTCTCCGAAAAAATCGGATTTTTTTCCGCCGCACCAATCTCGTAGGTAGGAATAATGACCTCTTCTTCCCAAATTCTTACGTCTTTCATATAAACCTCCAATATACATTTTTATTGCTTTCCCGAATTTTTTATGATAATGTCATTATATATTATTTTTTCAGTATATTCATTATTTGAATTTGCTCATGAATTTATAAAAATTGCGCAAGGAGAAATATTATGTTTTCCAAAGAAGCTCTGGTTACATCCAATTCCGATTATTACCTGTACCAGCCAAGTGCCATTGCCTCCAAGATCTATCTTTATCCTATTGTTCTTGGTTATTTTTATTATAAACCCGGCTATCATCTGCAGCGTACTCACTATGACAGCTTTCTGCTGATGCACGTGATAAAGGGCTCCTGTCAGGTCCTGCTCCAAAACCAGGTCCGGACAGTGTCTCCAAATCAGCTCCTTCTTCTGGACTGCTACGAATCTCACGAATACGGTTATCCGGATGGCGCAGAAGTATCCTGGCTCCATTTTGACGGCCCTCTTGCCCGGAATCACTATGAGCTGATTACCGCAAGCCATGGAAATATTATTACTTCCGACAATCTTTACCCCATTGTCCATGAAATGTCCAAAATCCTGAATCTGTTCCGTAACTCCCAGCCCATCCGGGAGGCCGTTGTATCCGAGGCGCTTACCCAGATTCTGACCTCTATCCTGAATATCCGTTCTGATAGCGGCAATAATTTTTCCCATTCCCAGATCGTAGAAAATTCTCTGGCCTATATCAGCGAGCACTTTAATGAGCCGCTTTCTCTGGAAACCCTGGCGAAAAACTCCAACATGAGTCCTTACCATTTTACCAGGGTATTTACCGCAGAAACCGGTTTTACCCCCCACCAGTATCTGATTGCCACGCGAATCAATTCTGCAAAGTTTCTGCTGAAAACTCCGGATATGCCCATCAAGGAAATTGCTTTCAGCTCCGGCTTTAACAGTGAAAGCAGCTTTTGCTCTACCTTTAAGAAATGGGAGAATATGACTCCGGGTGAATACCGGAATCAGGCGCTGCCTGGCGGGCTTTAGGAAAACTGTAACGTTTAAGGAATTTCTTATATAAAACAAAGGGGCTGCCGCAAAAGCAAAATGCGGAAGTTTCTGGTATCTACGGTATCTGTATCGCCAGGACATACATCCGTCATGAGCAGACGGATGTTATAAAGCGCTCACAAACACCGGATGCAGAACCTCACAAACTACCTTTTGCGACAGCCCTTCATTTCTTATGCGTTAAAGCGAATGTGCTTTTACTTATTCTGCATAGCTTCCCATTTCTTCTTTATAATTTTCCGGAGTAACTACTACAGCGTCAACTGCGGTTTCCAGCTCAACCTCTTCACCAGCGATCAGCTTCATCAGAACGTCTACAGAACCTACGCCTACGGATTCAGATGAGAAATAAGCAGCGGCCTTCATGCAAGTACCGTCAGCGCCCTTGTCATTCCACTCATCTTTTGCCATGTAAGCGCCAAGGCCTACTACGCATGCATTTGCATCCAGACCAGCAGTCTCAAGAGCACGGCAGGCACCGATCGTTCCCTCTTCATTTGCGCCAGTTACCATCCATGTGGTGATCTGCGGATTAGCGGTGAATACTGCTGCTGCTGCGGTATTGCCCTTATCTGTAGTTCCATCGTAATCAGCGTAGAAAATGTTATCTGCGCTGAAGTCCGGGCAAAGCTCAGTAAACTTGTCGTATTCGCCCTCTGCACGCGGTACGCAGCTTGATACGGTATCCATGGTCATAATCAGAAGTCCAACCTCCTCTTTGCCGAGCAGATCATTTTCCTTTGCATAATTTGCCAGCCATTCACCGTTTGCTTCACCGATTACATAAGCATTAATGCCTACCCAGGGTGCCAGCTTGTTTCCGTCATCATCCTGCAAAGCATCATCTGCTGCAACAATGGGGATACCCGCTTCTGTTACTTTGTCGATGGTTGCCTGTGACAGTGTCTGATCCGGAATACAAGTAACGATACCGGTTGCATGGTTTGCAATCGCATTATCGATTGCTTTCAGATACTCCTCCGGGTTCATCTTCGCATCTACATAGATAAATTCTCCGCCTGCTTCCTCTACTGCCTTCTGAGCGGCTGCGCCCTCATCGATGAACCAGGTCTGATCACCTGCTTTGTAGATACCATAAACTACAAGCTTGTCCTCCTCTGCGCTTGCAGTCATGCATCCTGCTGCCAAACCTGCAACTGTTGCTGTTGCCAGAATAACGCTCATCATTTTCTTGTTCATTTCTTTGTCCTCCTTGAAATTTTTATACAATCACACTTCTGTGTGAGAGATTCATAATAGATTTTGTTTTATTATTTTACATTTCTCATGCTGGCTTCCAGCAGCTCCTTCTCACGTCTCTGTTTACGGATAAAGTCAGAGGTCAGTGCGAATAACAGCAAGGCGCCGCGGGCCACATACTGCCAGAAGGTAGACACGTTTACCATAATCAGTCCGGTATTAAATGCCTGGATCAGAATAACTCCCAGAACCGTACCAAACATATCGCCAACACCGCCTGCAAAGGATACTCCGCCCAGGATAACTGCTGTGATGGCATCAAACTCCAGGTTCACGTTTGCCGCAGGCTGTCCGGAATTCATACGGGAGGAGAAAACGATTCCGCCTAATGCGGTCAGTACGCCAATAATGATAAAACACTCTGTAACGATCCTTTGGGGATTTAATCCTGCCAGTCTGGCCGCCTCCTGGCTGCCTCCGATGGCATATACGCTTCTTCCAAATTTCGTCTTTGCCAGAACAAAGCCAAATACTACAAAGGCAAGGATCATCAGCCATACAGAAACCGGAATTGTCAGAAATCTTGCTTTTCCAATCGCCAGGTATGCCTTGTTACTGATGGAAATCGGTTTTCCATCGCAGATAATGTAAGCAAATCCGCGAACGATATTCTGTGTTACCAAAGTAGCAATGAATGCTTCCAGTTTGATCTTGTTTACCATCCAGGCATTGAACAGTCCCGCCACAACGCCGGACAGTATAACGATCAGGATAGTCAGTACCAGCGGAAGTCCCTTGGAAAGCAGCAATGCTGCCAGCGTGCCGCAGAAGGCTGCCAGCGATCCCGGCGACAGGTCATTCTGGCCTGCAATGATCAGATAGGTATGTCCTACGGCTACCAGCCCTACCAGAGATGCGGCCACCATCAGGTTTACCATATTGGTCCATGTCAGGAAATTCTTATTCAAAAACGTAAACAATGCAAATACTACAATAATCGCAACGATCAGAATCAGCTTATCGCCGCCGACAACGCTCAATATGCCCTTTTTTTCTTTTTTATTCTCAATATTACTCATTTGCTTCCTCCCCCATCATTCCCAGACTTAACAGCCTATCCTCGGTAGCCTCTTCTCTCGATACTTCCCCAACGATACGCAGCGATTTCATAACTATAATCCTGTCGGAAAGTCCTATAACCTCCGGCATTTCCGAGGAGATCAGGATCACACCCAGTCCCTGTTTTGCGAACTCGCAAATCATGGTGTAGAATTCGGATTTTGCCCCTACGTCAATACCTTTTGTGGGCTCATCCAGGATCAAAACCTTCGGGTTCGTGGCAATTCCCCGTGCAACAATGCACTTTTGCTGGTTACCGCCGGAAAGCTCCACGATCTTTTTATCCGGAGATGGCGTCTTTACCTTAAAATCCCGAATTCCTTTTTCTGCTGCCGCTTCTTCTTTTCTGGAATCGATCACGCCGATCTTGTTGGAATTCTGATCCATCAGGGCGATATTAATATTACCAGCAACACTTAGGTTACTCAGAATACCCTGCAGCTTCCGGTCCTCCGGAACCAGCACGATACCGTTATCCATAGCCTCCTTGGGAGAACGGCTGACCACCTTCTTCCCCTCCAGATACACCTCTCCGGTTTTCATCCGGTCTGCGCCAATGATGGCACGCATCAGTTCCGTTCTTCCGGCGCCCACCAGTCCGGAGAAGCCCAGAACCTCTCCTTTATGTAATACAAAAGAGTTTTCCTTCACATAATCGGAGGATACGCCCTTTACTTCCAGCAGCACTTCACCGATCTTGTCGTTTCTGTCCAGGTTCTTAAAAATATCGCCAAGATCACGGCCCACCATCATCTTAATCAATTGCTGCTCCGGCACCTCTTTGGTTATCACCGTGTCCACATACCGTCCATCTTTAAAAATGGCCACCTTGTCAGCGATCTGCTGTATCTCCTTCATACGGTGGGACACATAAATAATGATCTTTCCCTGTGCCTTTAGCTTCGCAATGATCTCAAACAAGCTGTCGATCTCTGCGTCACTCAGGCTGGCCGTAGGCTCATCAAAACAAATGACCTTCAGATTTTCACGGCTGTATGCCTTCATAATCTCTACCATCTGCTGATAGGCAATACTCAAATCCTTCACCTTCGTAGTCGGAGCGATGGGAAGCCCAAAATCATCAATGATCTGCTTTGCCATTCTGTTGGCCTTTGCCGTGTCAATTACGCCAAACTTATTTGCCGGCATACGTCCCAGATAAATATTCTCGGCCACACTCAGCTCCAGCAAAATCTGACGTTCCTGATAAATAACACTGATGCCCTCCTGGATCGCTTCGTGAGGAGAATTAAAATGCTTCTGCATACCATCCAGCAAATATTCACCCTTTGTCGGCTGATAATCTCCATTGAGCACCTTTAGAAGCGTGGACTTTCCTGCCCCATTCTCACCGAGGAACGCCAGCACCTCTCCGCCATACGCCTTAAAACAAATGTTGTCCAGCGCCTTTACACCAGGGAAATACTTTGAGATATTTTTAAACTCAAGTACACTGCTCATATCCCTTCCTCCTTACTTTATCTGTATTCATTATATCCATCCCTGCACCGTATTTCATTACTTGAAATTGCTATACCATTTAAAAAAATTGCTGTTTTTGTATAATTTTATGATTTTTCTTCCTTTTCTTTTTTATTTTATGTTATTATAACCAATCCAAAATTACTGTTCTAATATAATTCTTCGTTTTAATCATGCTTTTTTTGTGATTTTTAATTTTTCCATGTGCAACTTTTAATATTCCTTTTTTGATTGCAGAAAAGAAATTTTTGCGTTACAGTAGCATATAGATAAAACCAATAAAATTTTCGGAAAAGAGGTATTTTAACATGATAATCAAAAAAACAGCGCTTCAGCTTCCGGACTTCGGCAATTTCACGGATATCATTGCCGTCCATCTCGCCTGCCAGGATGGATTTTCCGTTTCCCTGACGTCCCTTGGCGCTTCTATCCGGCAGATTAAATATCCCTCCTCCAACGGCGATTTGAAAAATATTGCGCTTGCTTTTGCCGAAGAGAGCGCCTATCTTTCCAATCCGCTGTACGCCGGCGCCACACTGGCCCCTACAGCAGGCAGAATTTCTTGCGGCCTTCTTCCCCTGGAAAACAGGGTTTACGATCTGTCAAAAAATGAAAACAACCGTCACAATCTCCATGGAGGCTTCCAGAACGCTTCTTTCCAGAACTGGCAGCTCTTATCCGCAGAGCAGAAAGAAGATCAAGCCATGATAAGCTTCGGCCTCACACTGCCGGATGGGCTGGATGGCTTTCCCGGAAACCGGCAGCTAAAAGCCGTCTATACCCTTACAGAAGAACACCGGCTCACTTTAAAGTACGAAGCGGTCTCCGATCAGGATACTTATTTTAATTTATCCAACCACTGCTATTTCAATTTATCCGGCGATTTTTCCCATGCTGCCACTGCTCAGTTGCTGCAGATTCATGCAGACCGCTATGTCTGCAATGCTCCCGATTTTATTCCGGAAGGAACCGCAGAGGTAGAGGGGACTCCTTTTGACTTCCGCCATCCGAAATCCCTGGACCAGCAGCTCTCCGCCTTTCCGGAGAATATCCAGCTCATCCGGAATCAAGGCTACAATCATGGCTTTGTCCTGACTCACGCAGACCAGGAACCGGATCTGGCGTGCGCCCTTCCAGACAGCTCCCTGCAGCTTTTCATCTCGTCCGACGCCCCCTGCATGGTGCTTTACTCCGGCGGCTATATTGAGGAAGGTCTGAAGCTGGCAGACGGACAGCATTCTACCGCCTCCTGCGCTCTGGCTTTTGAATTTCAGGATTATCCGGACGCACCCGGCGGCCACGGCTTTCCCTATTCCATCACCCCGGCCGGAAAACTATGGGAAAGAACCATCTGCTACCAGTTTATCTTCCAATCCTCCCAGACCCGGAGGTCTGATAATTTCACACCCTGAAAATGATTCCCTTCCGCCTTTATACAAAACGAAACCTGGAGGCTGACATTTCTGTCTTTATCCAGGTTTCGTTTTTTCCTTCCTATTTTATTTTCCGCTTCCCAATTATCTCTTTACTTCCAATAGATTGTAATCAATTTAAACTCATCATCCGTATTGTACCGGTAGTTCCAGGTACTGGTGCCGTAAACCTCCATCAGATACTGTCCGGCATCACCCAGCATATTGTTCTGGAACAGCTCATATTTGGCCGTCTGGTATCCCTGGTCCGATCCGAACTTCATCACAACATAGCTCTGGTCAGACCACACGGAATTCATCAGAGCCTGATAGACGGTATCATAATCAAAGGTCTCGTAATACATTCCGTTCAGCTTATAATAATTGTAGCTGTCATCCGTACATTCCGGCAGCGCCACCTGGGCTTTGGGGATATGGGTCTTATAAATTTCCGCATCGGTACAGCACAGATAATTGTAATTCATGGCGGTAGCCGCCGCTTCGTCCTCCACGGTATTGACGAACACCGGATCTCCCCAGGTAACATCCACATGATAATAGGTTCCATCGATCCGAACGATATTCCATCCGTGGTCCCCTCCGCCCGTGGTAGTGCCTGTCACATAGGTGCAGAACATTCCCATCTGGTGCAGAATATATTGAAAGGCCTTGGAATAGCCCGCACAGACGGAGCGGTGATTCAGCAGGGCGCTTTGAATGTTCTGATTATCCGGGCTGCTGCCATCATAATCGGTGGTGTTGATCAGATATTCATACACCGCCTTAATCTTCTGGTATTCCGATGCATCCTCCGGGATCTGGCGGATGCATTCATCGGCCGCAGCCTCCAACTGACTGCGCAGATAATCTCTGCTTTCCGGCTCTACCGTGACAGACAATTCATAGCTGATCACCTTACCGGAAAGGGAGGATTCCTTTACCTGTGCGCTGGAGCCCACCCAGAAAAACTCCGGATGATCCGCCAGCACTGCATAATATGCCGTCCAGAAATCCTCCGTAGTCACAGATGCATACAATTCCGCCGAATCCTCATAATTTTTGATTCGGTCATACAGCTCCCGGTAAATCTCATTAAAGCTGCTGGGCACCTGATTAAAATAGTATTCTTCAATATCCCCATGATCCCACCAGGTATCTCCCAACTGGTAATAGGGGCTTTCCTTTAGTCCTGTTTTCACGGCAGCCCGCTTTATCTCCCCGCATCCGCAAAGGCAAAAAGCCATAAGCAGCATCCCGGTAATCAAAACGGCCCCCCTGCGTCCTCTTTTCAATGTCCTTTTCTCCGTTCTGTCTGACTCTTCCCAGCAGCCTGGCTGCTCCGAACAGCTCTATGCTTCTAACGATCCCACCGATCGCAGAGCTTGTTGATTTCTTCTGTAAATTTCTTCAGATCCTTATTCGCGCTTCCTTCATTTTTACGGATCACGCCCATCAGCCTCTGGCCCGCCTCAAGCAGCTTCGCAAAGAAGCCGCCGGTCTTTTGGGATACGGCTCCGGGCTTTTCCTCCTTCTGAATGCGGACCGGCTCCGCCTTCACCAGATACCTGCCTGCAGCCAGGTCATACACCGATCCGGAATAAGGTGCATCGGCCTTCAGGCCCAGCTCCTCCGTCAGCCTTCTTCGAAACAATTCGCAGACCGCATCCTCCCCGTGCGTCACAAAGACCATCTCCGGCTTCTCCTTCAGCGCCGTAATCCACCGGATCAGCCCGTTGTTATCCGCATGGCCGCTGACGCCGGGCAAACGGCAGATTTCCGCCTTTACCTCGATCTCCTCTCCGAACAGCTTTACCTTTTCGGCTCCCTCCAGTAAAGACCGTCCCAGTGTCCCCACAGCCTGATAGCCCACAAACAGCACCGCACACTCCGGTCTCCACAGATTATGCTTCAGATGATGCTTGATCCGCCCAGCATCACACATACCGCTGGCGGAAATGATCACCTTGGATTTGGGATCAAAATTAATATTCTTGGAGTCCTCGCTGGTCACGGAAACCTTCAGCCCGGCAAACCCGATGGGATTGATTCCCCGGTTCAGAAGCTCTGTAGCCTCCTCATCAAAATCACTGTACATTCGCTTCCGGAAGATATTGGTAGCCTCCACCGCCAGCGGACTGTCCACCCAAACCTCGAATCCCTCATGGTTTTTCACCATGCCCTCTTCCTTGATTTTCCGGATGAAATACAGCATTTCCTGTGTCCTGCCCACTGCAAACGAGGGGATCACCACATTGCCGCCCCGGTCAAAGGTTCTCTGAATTACCTTCGCCAGCTCCGCAGCATAATCCGCCGGCTTTTCATGACTTCTATCCCCGTAGGTGGACTCCATCACCACATAATCCGCCTGAGACGGATAGACCGGATCGCAGATCAGCGGCTGATTCAGGTTTCCGATATCTCCGGAAAACAGCAGCTTCTTCTCCACGCCATCCTCCCTTAACCATACTTCAATGGACGCAGATCCCAGCAGATGGCCTGCATCGGTATAACGCACCCGGATCCCGTCCGCAAGGATCTTTTCTTCCCCATATTCCACACGGACAAAGCAGGAAATTGCCCCCTGGGCATCATTCACATCATACAGCGGCTCTACCAGCGGCCGGCCCGCCCTGGCGGCCTTCCGGTTTTTCCATTCCGCCTCAAACATCTGAATGTGGGCGCTGTCCATCAGCATAATCTGGCACAGCTCCGCTGTGCCCGGCGTAGAGATGATCTGCCCCTGAAAGCCCTCCTTATACAGCAGCGGAAGCCTTCCGGAATGATCCATATGCGCATGGGTCAAAAGCACCATATCAATATCCCCGGCCTTCACCGGAAGCGGTTTGTTTTCAAAAATATCCGGTCCCTGTTCCATCCCGCAGTCCACCAGGATTTTCTTTCCGCAGGCCTCCAGATAATAACAGCTTCCTGTTACCTCATGTGTTGCTCCCAAAAAAGTCAGTCGCAT
>JAUNON010000034.1 GCA_030537145.1 Lachnospiraceae bacterium
CCTGCTAACCGCCAAATCTCACATTTCTATTTGAGTATTTTGCTCATCTCTATTCTTTATTTCTTTACTATGTCACATTCCCGCATCCGCTGTCAAGCAGTTCTGCCGCATTTCCCTTCTACAAGATTTTTCTGCATATAAGCGCAGAAAGCCGGGGAAAATCTTTTCACGGCCGGGCGATCATCGCCTTCCGCATCCGTTTTACCATTTCCCCGCCAAGAATTCCAATGAGCAGACCGATAATCAGGCCGCTGATCACCAGCGGGAAAAATAGTAACCTGCCTTAACATTTTCCGTCACTGCCATAGCTACAATCTGCCGGGAAGCAGAAGAGGCTGTCGCAAAATCTCATTTGCAAAGCTCTGTATCCGGTGTTTGTGAGCACTTCCTGACATCTGTCCGTCCATGTCGGACTTCGTCCGCCATGTTTCGGACATTTGTCTCAGTGATACAAACACCCTGGATACAGATCCTTTTGCTTTTCGATTTTGCGACAGCCCCTTCCCGATTTTCTTACTGCCGTTCAAAATAGGCGATACCGTCCTCCGGCTCAAAGTAGGTGCGGATATATCCGTCCGTGGAAATAATCACCAATTCATTGGTGTTTTCCAGATAATAAACGTCATCCCCGTCCTCCTTCTCTTCTTTATGCAGCGCCGTTCCATCCAACGCCACTTTTGCCGCCGCCGCTTCATAATCCTGTGCGGAATCAAATCCCATTCCGATTCCGTGCTTCTTATAATGCTCTTCCAAAAGCTGCTCCGAACGAAACTCCAGCTTTGCGGCTCCTCCGTCTTTCGCAGGCTCCAGATGGGAAGAAATTCTGTCCCATCCGGCCGCCGCGCCAAAAATCAGCAGCAGCAACGCAGCAGCAATACCCGCCAGCGATTTCCACTTACTCTTTACCGGACGGGAAGCTTTCCCGCTGCCAACCCCTGAACCCTGCCTGCTTAGAAGCGCTTCCTTTTCTGCCGGGCGACCACTTTTCTTCTCATTCTTATTTTTTTCTCTGCATTCTTTACACCGCTTAGGCAGACTCAGATTCTTTTTCTTATAAAACAGAATCTCGCTCTGCGATAATTCAAATTCCTTCCCGCACTGCTTACATATTCTTTTCATAACCGCACCCGCTCTCTGGCTGAAAAACCCCTTCCTTATGTATGTCCGACCGTTTCTATACTACTCGCTGATACAAGTATATCATAAGCCCAGACAGATGGACAATCGTTAATCTGCTTTTTTGCCGTATTGCGCTTGAAAGCCGCAAGGTCTTTCTTCCCTGTGTGATACTGAATAAACGTATCCTGAACAGCATCCTCTGCATCCTCCGCATTTTTACATACGCTATATGCCGCCGTATAAAGGCACTTCACTAATAATATAAATGGAGAGGACAAAAGATTACAAAATTTCCCGGGCAGGCATTGGCACTGTCTTATTTTTCCTGTATAATAGAAAAAAACAAGCTTTGCAATCGTCATAAGGACCTATCGGGACAATCTCATAAAGGAGGGAAGATACCATGAAAAAAATATCACTGACTATTCTTTCTGCAACAGCCCTGCTGGCCGCTTTCTCTGGCCGCACCGCCACAGCGCAGGAAACCCCGGACTTTACGGTTGGTATCTGCCAGTACGAGCAGCATGAAGCTCTGGATGCTGCTACCCGCGGCTTTCAGGATGCGCTTATCGAAGAATTGGGGGATCAGGTACAGTTTGACCTTCAAAACGCCCAGGGAGATTATGCCACCTGCGCTACGATCCTCAACAGCTTTCTGACCGAAGATGTGGATCTAATTCTTGCCAATGCCACCGCGCCGCTGCAGGCCGCTGCCACCGCCACTGCAAAGATTCCCATCCTGGGAACCTCTGTTACGGATTACAGTGAAGCGCTTCAGCTCAGCGAATTTGACGGTATTTTAGGCAATAATATTTCCGGCACCTCGGATCTGGCGCCCCTCAACGAGCAGGCCGCCATGATAAAAGAACTGTTCCCCGATGCAAAAACCATCGGCATACTTTACAGTTCCTCAGAGCCGAATTCTCAATATCAAGTCCAGGTGGTAAGTGAAGAGCTGGAACGGCTGGGCTATGCCTGCAAGCTTTACAGCTTTTCCGACTCCAATGACCTCTCACCATCAGCCTTAACCGCCGCTTCCGAATGCGATGCACTCTATGTCCCCACGGACAATGCCATTGCATCCAATGCAGAGCTGGTGGCAAACGTATGCATCCCCCAGGGTATTCCGGTGATTGCAGGGGAAGAAAATACCTGCCGGATCTGCGGTGTTGCTACCCTTTCCATCAATTACTATGACCTGGGCCGCACCACCGGAGAAATGGCCGCCCGCATTCTGACAGGAAGCGAGGATATTTCTGCCATGCCCATTGAATACACCACAGAATTTACCAAACGCTACAACAAGACCATTTGCGAAAAGCTGGGCATCCAAATACCGGAAGGCTATGAACCGCTGGAGGAACTGTCTTAAACCAAACGCCTTTCTTATAAGGAAGCTGAGAGAAATTTCCCATGCGGAAAAAATGGTACTGTTGCAAATTGTTTATGCAACAGCACCATTTTTTAATCTTTCTGAATAAAGGTAAACTTTGTATACTGGGGATAGTCTGCGAAGATCAAATACTGCGCAGGCACATCCTCTTCCAGCGAAGGAATTCTCTCGCTCGCTTTGTAGAAACGGTTGTCAATCATGTCATCGTTTGTGGTGGACACCTCAAACAGGATCACATCCCCCGTGCCCGGTATTCCCTGCCACATATGATACTGGCCAGGATCAAGTGAAATGGACTGGCCCGGCTTTAGAACAATTTTCCCACCCGCAGGCACTGTGACCTTCCTGCCGTCAACCGTTGTGGTAACGGGTGTATCGTCAAACCGTCCGGGCGTTCCAGCACGTCCGCCTTCCACATCTGCATAATCCTCCGGCTTCGAATTGTACAGCGTAATCTCCAGATTTCCGCCGCCCCGGTTAATAATATCCTCTCGCTTTTCCCAGTGATAGTGGTACGGCAAAATTTGCCCATCCATTACATACAGCATTTTCTCCGCATACGGCTTCGGATATTTGTCTTTTGCGTGGAAATTCCCATTTCGGAATGTAAAAACGGTCAGGCCGATCTTATCGAAGTCTCCGCTGCCAAAATCTGTAACATCCCAGCCCAGCATATTCTCCACAAGCTCAATCTCTGTCTCGTCCAACCGTTTCCACTCCTCCGGCGTATAGTATGCAAAGGGCGGCAGCGGAAACTGCGCCTTTTTCAATGCATCAACAACATACCGGATCGCTTCATTTGCTTTTGATCGCTTCATAGAGTCCCTCTCCTAACGTTCCTTATTTTCACCCCTGCATTCCGTGCGCCTGATGGCCCTTTCCTCCGAAGAAATTACGGGTATTCCAAAACAGCAGCCGGAATCCGCACAACAGCTTCTATCATGGTTCCTTTTGATCAGAGGTCTGTCATCAATTCCAGCATATCAAACCTTGTTTTCTTCGTCAATGCATTTCCGCAGCAACTGACCGGCTTTGCCGGATTGCTCCGAAGCATGCCGTTTATTTATCCGGCCCGTCCAAGACCGTTGCCGCAGGCTTACGCACGGCGTTCCTTCCTGTCCCGGACCAGTATCGTCCGGAATTCCTTCCCCCGGTTATCCATAAAATATGGCCCTTATTTTTCCCTTCTTGTGGGGCTAACGGCCGATTTTAGCAAATAGTACAGGAGTAATTGCCGGATAAGTCAGATTTTCCGGCAATGCCTCAAAGGTCTGCACTTCGGCCATTTCACTCTCCGGAAGCTCTCCCAGCTTATGGATGCGGGCAGTAAATACCATTCCTCCTGCCCCGGAGCGCATATCCTCCGTCCCTGCCCAATAATCGCAAAGCGGCCGGATATCGTACTCCAAAGCTCCGGACTCCTCATACAGCTCCCGCTTTGCGGCTTCCAACGGCGTTTCTCCTTCCTCAATGTGCCCGCCCTGCGTCTCCCAGGTGGTACGCGCCTTGTGGCGGCTCAATAAAATTTTTCCCTTGTATTCCGAAAGAATCACAACGTACTTGTACTGCTGCAATTCGTTGATATCATAGGTTTTGCAAATCATTTCGTCCTCCTCAGCATAAGTATACTGCCTTCCGTCTCAATCCTCTATGTTTTATGATGCGAAACCGCTCATTTTTTCTTATTTTACCATCCATTTGCAGCTTTGTAACCTGTCTTTACATTCCTTAACGGCGATCTTGTAACAGTTCAGCCCTCGGCTAAACTGTTACGGAAACCAGCCCATTTAAAGTTCGCCTTCGGCGAAGGGGCTGGTTTCTTTTCAATCGTCACTTATTCTTACGGGCTTTGCAGCCAGTGCAAAGCCCTGGGCTGAACTGTTACGCGATCTTTTCTTTTATCCCATTTGGCGCTGAAATTTGGCCCGCATGGCAAAACTGCGGCATTTGACATTCACCGGAAAAGCTTATAGAATGAAATCATGATACCATCAAATGCAAAAAGGAGCCTCCCCGCTTATGTCAAACATCATCGAGATTACAGACTTTTCTGCACCGGAACTGGACATCTTTGCCCGCCTCAACGAAGTGCAGCTTCTCCATTATTTTGAACCGCAGCCGGGGATTTTTATTGCGGAGAGCCCTGCCGTGATTGAGCGGGCTCTGGATGCAGGATATCTTCCTCTATCGCTCCTGATAGAGCAAAAACAGCTCGATGGGCAGACCCAAACCATCCTTGCCCGCTGCGGAAAGGTTCCTGTTTACACCGGGGATTTCCAGGTCCTCAAACAATTAACCGGCTTTCCCATGACCCGGGGTGCGCTGTGCGCCATGCGCCGAAAGCCGGCAAAACCTGTGGAAGAAATCTGCGCCGGGGCACGGCGGATCGTGGTTTTAGAAAATGTAGTAAATCCTACCAATGTGGGGGCTATATTCCGTTCTGCAGCAGCGCTGAATATGGATGCGGTGCTGCTTACTGCCCCATGCAGCGATCCGCTGTACCGCCGCGCTTCACGGGTCAGCATGGGAACCGTTTTTCAGATCCCATGGACATACTTTGATTCAAAGAAAACCCAATGGCCGCAGCAGGGACTTTCTCTTTTGCACCAGCTAGGCTTCCGGACTGCCGCTATGGCACTGAGTGATGCTTCCATCCCCATCGATGATCCCCGTCTCATGGAAGAAGAAAAGCTGGCCATCGTGCTGGGAACAGAAGGAGACGGTCTGGCAGCCAGTACCATTGCAGACTGTGATTACACCGTGCGGATTCCCATGTCCCACGGTGTGGATTCCCTGAATGTTGCCGCCGCCGGCGCAGTGGCATTCTGGCAGCTAGGAAGGAGACTATAATGGAGCAATTAAGCCTGTTTGATAACCGTGAGCTGACCGCCCCTCTGGCCAGCCGCCTCCGGCCTGATCGACTGGATGAATATGTAGGCCAGGAACACCTGGTGGGAAAAGGGAAAATCCTGCGTCAACTGATTGAAAAGGACCAGATCTCTTCCATGATCTTCTGGGGTCCTCCCGGTGTAGGAAAAACCACCCTGGCCCGCATTATCGCCCATCAGACCCAGGCAGAATTCGTGGAATTCAGCGCCGTGACCAGCGGAATCAAAGAAGTAAAAGAAGTGATGACACAGGCAGAAGCAAACCGCCGTCTTGGAATCCGCACTCTGCTGTTCGCAGACGAGATTCACCGCTTCAACAAAGCTCAGCAGGACGCTTTTCTCCCATTTGTGGAAAGAGGCAGCATCATACTGGTGGGAGCCACCACGGAAAATCCGTCTTTTGAGATTAACTCTGCGCTGCTCTCCCGCTGCAAGGTGTTTATCTTAAAGGCACTGCAGGAAACCGATCTGCTGCATCTGCTGGAATATGCGTTAAAAAGCCCAAAGGGTCTGGGAAATATGGAGCTTTCCATAGACGAAAAGCATTTAGAAATCATTGCCCGCTTTGCAAACGGAGATGCCAGGACAGCACTGAATACGCTGGAAATGGCCGTATTTAACGGAAAAATGAACAAAGAAGGGGTGCTCTGCGTAGATGACGAGGTTCTGGCTCAGTGCATCAACCGCCGTTCTCTTTTATATGATAAAAATGGGGAAGAACATTACAATCTGATTTCCGCCCTGCACAAATCCATGCGGAACAGTGATCCGGATGCGGCAATCTATTGGCTGTGCCGTATGCTGGACGGCGGCGAAGATCCGCTTTACATTGCCAGACGTCTGGTGCGGTTCGCCAGTGAAGATGTGGGAATGGCAGATTCTTCTGCGCTGCAGGTAGCGGTATCCGCCTATCAGGCCTGTCATTTTCTTGGGATGCCGGAATGCGATGTCCACCTGACCCATGCCGTTGTGTACCTATCCATGGCCCCCAAATCCAACGCTCTTTACCAGGCCTGTGAAGCCTGCAAAAAGGATGTAAAAGAGCTGCCTGCGGAGCCGGTTCCCCTGCAGATCCGTAATGCACCCACGAATCTGATGAAGGAGCTCAACTATGGAAAGGGCTATATCTATGCCCACGACACAGAAGAAAAGCTGACTAAAATGCAGTGTCTGCCGGATTCCCTGGTCGGACGCAGATACTACCGACCCACAGCCCAGGGAGCGGAACAGACGGTAAAGGAACGCCTGGAAGAAATTCTTTCATGGAAGCGCTCGTAACGCTTTGTTCCCCGTCATGGAACTCCATGTGCATTACGGATGCATTACAAAAGTCCAAGAACGTCCTTCCACTCGGCCTCTTTGAAGCCTGTCAGCACGAAATCCTCTCCCACTAAAATCGGACGCTTTACCAGCATTCCGTCCGATGCCAGAAGCGCATACTGTTCTTCTTCACTCATATGCGGAAGCCTGTCCTTCAACTGAAGCTCTTTGTACAGCAGGCCGCTGGTATTGAAGAACCGCTTCAGCGGCAGTCCGCTTTTCTGATGCCAGTCTTTCAGCTCTTCAACCGTCGGATTTTCCTCCTTAATGTGTCTTGCTGTGAAAGCAGCACCATTTGCCTCCAGCCATTTCCGGGCCTTCTGACAGGTAGAGCATTTGGGATATTCTACAAATAACATATCAAACCTCCGTTTTTCATTCTTTTTCCATCTATTTTACCATCAATCGGCAGTTCTGCAACCCGCTTTTTCCTTTCTGCCCTGCTGCCGGATTCTGATAATTCTCATTATCGAAACTACACGGAAGTACGGGAAAATGCAGCAGCCTTATACACTTACCAGTCCACGACCTCATCTACGATCGCACGCTGTTCCGTGGCAGTTTTGCGAAGATAAATGCGTGTTGTCTCAATACTTTCATGTCCCATCAGATCTGCCAGAAATGCAATATCATTGCACCGTTCCAGGAAGCTTTTTGCAAAGCGGTGCCTAAAGGAGTGGGGATATACCACTTTGGGATCAATGCCGTAGCGGACGGCCAGCTTCTTAAGCTGACAGGAGATCCCCCTTGTGGTAATTCTTTCGCCCCGCTGATTTAAAAATAAGAAGCCGCTTTCCTGCTGCTTTTCGGCCAGCCAGAAAAGCGCTTCCTGCTGCAGGGACCGTGGTATATATATTCTTCTCAGCTTCCCTCCCTTTGAATACAAATCAAAATGTCCCAGCCTTATGTGCTCCGCCTTGATTTGAATGAGTTCACTGACCCGCGCACCGGTTGCCGCCAGAAACCGGATAACAAAGTACCAAAACAACTCGTCATCCTGCTTGAGACAGGTCTTAAAATACTCATAATCCGCCTCACTGATCACATTTTCCAGAAATGCTTTTTGCTGAACCCGTACAAATGACAGCTTCCATTTTGACTTTCCGATACTTTCAAGGTAGCAATTCATCGCCCGCAAACGCAGATTTACTGTTTGGGGTTTGTAATTTTCAATCAGCCATACCTTGTAAGCCCGCAGATTTTTCTGGGTAACTGCATCGTATCTTTCATGAAACTGCCGCAGCGCATAAAGATACGATGAAATGGTGTTTTGCGAGAGGTTTGTCCCTCTCAAGTGTCTTTCAAATTCTTCTATCATGGTGAAAGACCTCCTTTCACCATGAATTATACATCCGGTTTTCCGATTTCTTTTATCAATGCAAGAATCGAGGCGGCCCTCTTGGCAATGCGCCGCTGTTCCTCCAGAGGCGGTATTGCAATCAAAATAGAATTCAGCTTTTCCTTGCTCAGCTTGAATTGTACATTGCCGGTTATATACGGGACCAGAGAAATGGCATTCAGGAAAAGGGCTGTATAGTCCATTCTCAGACCGTCTGTCATCTCCAGTACATGGACATGATTATTTACCCAGTATTTGCCCTCCGCCGGAAAGGCAATGGGCTTGTTTCTCAGGCGCAGATTTGCACCATCCTCACTGACCAGTAAACAGGGCGTATCAAATAAATAACGGTCCACCTTGTCGATCACACCGGAGGCGCCATAATAATCATAAATCTTTTCCAGCCCGGATCGCTGTCTGGCAGACAGAGGCGCTCTTTTGGCATCCCGGTTTATTACAACGGAGCCCAGCCTGGCCCACTCCCAGGAATCCGGAATTTGAAAGGGAATTTCATCATCGATGCAGCGTTCTGTTCCGTTAAGCTTCTCATAATGAGAATTATCCCGTCTAAATATGACGGATTCTGCCTTATCCCGCTTGATTTTTCCCGTTTTGACAAGAAGTTCCTTTTCCTTCCGGATGCGCTCCAGCAGTACGCCCGCCGGCTCCCCCGTCAGATCCCGGGGCACCAGTTTTCCCTGAACCGCCCACCGGAGGATTGATTTTTCCAACCGATCGGGAAAACCGGCATTTAATTGCTCCAGAGAATCCTCTGCGGCTTCCAGCTTTTCCAAGAGGGGCCAAAGCAGCTTCAGGCGTTTCACGATCCGCCGCTGCTCCATGACCGGAGGAACCGGCATAAGCGTATGCATGATTTTCTCTTTTGAAATATTGGGCTGTGCACCGCCTTCCCCCAGCTTCACAAAAGCGGACCGCTGTGACATCAGAAAGAAAAACAGATACTCATTTGAAAGTCCGCCCAGGGGCAGGCAGGCACAGCATGCCTGATTCGTGGCAGCCGGCACTGCCAGAATACCCAGCTTTCCAATCGTGGCTCCGTACATGGCAATGAGCACAGAACCGGGAGGGTTCAGGCGAACCGGCGTTTTCTTCAATGCCGCTTCACAGATCGTTTCCGAAGCCGATTCAAGAATCCCGTCATTCAGATCCCCTGTTTTCAGCCAGGGAATTGCTCCGTTATAATACTCCGGACGGCTGCGGTCCGGCGTGGCGCCGACTCCCCATTTTCCAATCATTCCCAGCCGGGTCCATTCCCACCCCTCCGGTATCTCATACGGTATTTCCTCCGCAATACATCTCGGTTCGTCATTTCCCGTTTTCTCATACGGAAGCCCGTCTTTTCCCCGGAATATCACGGATGCATTTATAGAGTTCCCTTTTTCCTTTCGAATCCGTTCTAATAAAGCCTCTGCCGGTTCCTCCTGGGAATCCTGCTGTACCAGTTTCCCCTGAACCGCCATCCGCAAAATGGAATCCTTCAGCTTCTGTGCTTTCATTCCGCTCCCTCCGCCGCTTCTTCACCCAGAAGCTCCGTAATCTGAGCCAGGATTTGATCCATCCGCTCATTCAGCTCCGCCCGCCGGCATTGGTACTGCCGGATCAATTCCCCGGGCGGCAAAATTTCTTCTTCCGGCCGGGGATATCCGCACAGATCCAGATTATAATTTCTTTTTATCAGCTCCTCCACGGCATACCTTTTGGCCTTCGCACAGCCATCTGCGTATATTTCCTGCCGGTTTTCCCACCATGCAAGCACCGGATTAAAATGCTCCGGTCTGACAGGCTTTGTTTTGGAAAAGCCCTTATATCCCTCCGGCAGATCCAGCCGGTAAAACCAGGTCTCTTTTGTGGGATGTGTTTTATCGAAAAACAAAATATTTGTGGCGATGGATGTATACGGTGCAAAAACACCATGGGGCAGCCGAATCACGGTATGCAGATGAAACTCCTCCAGTAATTTTTTCTTGATATTCCGCCTGGCCTGATCCGTGCCAAATAAAAAGCCGTCCGGAAGAATTACCCCGCAGCGCCCGTTTTCCTTCAGCCGAAGCATAATGACGTTCAGGAACAGATCCGCCGTATCTGCGCTGCGAAACCTTGCCGGAAAATTTGCCCTGATGCTGTCCCGTTCTTTTCCGCCGAATGGAGGATTCATCAGGATTACATCAAATTGCTCTGCTGTTTCATATTCTTTTTCTTTATATTCCGCTTCCAGAGTATTGCCGCGAAAAATCATGGGATTTTCCACATCATGCAAAAGCAGATTTGTCACACACAGGATATACGGCAATGCTTTCTTTTCCGCTCCGTAAAAATAATTCCGGCCGACAGCTTCGTTTTCCTCTGTCTCCCCTCCCGCCTGCCCTCTTAACACCTCCAGGGCAGAGACCAGAAATCCGCCCGTCCCGCAGGCAAAATCGGCGATCCCTTCTCCCGGCTGGGGCCTCACTGCCGCTGCCATAAAATCCGTAACCGCTCTCGGTGTGTAAAATTCTCCGGCATTTCCGGCGCTCTGCAGATCCCTTAAAAAAGCCTCATAGATTCCCCCAAAGCTGCGCCGTTCCCGGTCCTTCGTGAAATCAAGCTCATCGATCATATTGATCACCTGGCGCAGTAAAAAGCCATCCTGCATATAATTGCGGGCATCTTCAAAAACATATTTTACAATGGCCTGATTCATTGGGGCGTTTTGTGCAATGGTCAAATTTTTCATAGCCGGAAACAGGCTGCCATTTACAAACGAAAGTAAATCATCCCCATTCAGCCCCCGTCCGTCCTTCCGATCCGCAGCCCAACTGCGCCACCGATATTTCTCCGGAATCACGGACCGATATTCCTTCCGGCTTAATTCCCATTCCCTTTCCTTTGAATCATAAATCTTCAGAAACAGAAGCCATACAAGCTGTTCCATCCTTTGGGCGTCGCCGTTTACGCCGGCATCGTTTCTCATCACATTCTGAATTCGTCTCACGAAGCTTGTCATTGTCATTTTATCCCGTCCCCAAAAATCGTTACTGTTCACTCCATTCTCAGTAACACCCTGTGCGATGCACAAAAATTCCGTCATGCCTGCTTTCCGGCCGCCCTTTTGCTAAGACAAAATGATCTGACAGCTTTCCATGGTCCGAAGCGCCGCTTCATGCCGCTCCGGGGTTACTCCTGCACAGCAGGAAGCCTTCACCTTCACAGGCAGCTCCGGCATATATGCTTTTATCAGAAGCGCATTGCTGATTACGCAGATATCCGTACAAAGCCCCGCCAGCTCTACGGATTCCAGCGCATTTTCCCGGTACTTCTCTGTTAGAAACTGCGCCAGCTTCACACTGCCGAAGGTATTTTTCTCAAAAACAGGATATTTTTCCTTCTCCTGAACCGCCCTCAATTCCGGAATAAGCTGCCATCCGTCAGTTCCCCGGATGCAATGCTTCACCGGAAGCAGCTTTCCCTCCTGTGTGTCCAGATAATTTTCCGCATGGGTATCCTGTGTAAATAAAATCTTTCCCTGGAATTCCTTTACTCTTTGAATCATATTTCCGGTGATCTGCTCTGCCTCCCTGGTTCCCAGAGCCCCATTCACAAAATCATTCTGCATATCTATCACTATAAAGTATGAATCTGCCATCCCGCACCCCTCCCGCTGCCTTCAAAATATTTCGAAACTTTCGTATCTGCTTCCCCATACCTGTTGCCGCCTCTAAAGCAGAGAGGGATGGCCTGCCTGCAGTCCATCCCTCTCTGCTTTGAGCCTGAGCTTAACACTAATAATATAAGTCCACGGATTGCTCCGCACTTTGTGCTTCCGCAGTCCATCCCTCTCTGCTTTGAGCCTGGACCTAACACTAATAATATAAGTCCACGGATTGCTCCGCACTTTGTGCTTCCGCAATCCTACAGCTATTCGGAATTCGGGCTAATCGCCCTCCTTCCTCATACCTGTTGTCGCCTCTAAAGCAGAGTCGGATTGGCCTGCTCGCAGTCCATTCCTCTCTGCTTTGAGCCTGGACTTATACAGTAAAATTGTTCGATGGGATGATAAAATCATACACAAATTCCGCCCAAGCGTCAAGCGGCTTATCGGCCCCGAAGGGTCAGCCAGGCCGCAGAATCACAAGCGGCCGGAAGCATGGCTTCCCGGCCGCTTGCGCATCAGCATACATGCGATGTTTTCTTTCTGATCACCTTGTCTGGGGCCAACACGTTCTCATACCGATAGATGCTGAGAACCAGGCCAAACAAGCAGAAGTCTACCACGATCCCGCTTCCCCCGTAGGTTAAAAACGGACAATAGGTCCCCATCAAAAAAACGCCTGTGTTGCCAAGCAGATAGACGATTACCTGCAGCATCAAAACACTGACACAGCCAATTCCCATCATGGACCCAAGCTGGTTTTTCTGTTTTGCAGAAACATGGTACAGCCGTACAAGCAGCAGAAGAATCAGCCCGATCAGAAAAAGGCCGGCCAAAATACCATAATAAGAAATGACAAAGGTCAGTATGTACTCCCCCAGAAGATTTTCCGCAAACAAACCGGCCGTCTCTGTCTGCACGAAGCTTCCGGCGCCAATCCAATGGCTCCCCGCCAGCAGCCTCCGTACCACATCAAGCTGATAGTTGGAGCCGCCGTCCATGGATAGAACCGCCATAAGCCTTTCCGCCTGATATCCGCCCCGCCCCAGGATCAGAGCGCCCTGGATAACCGGAAACAGGCAGACCGCTCCCCATAAACTCCAAAGAACCGTCCTTCTGCGTATCTGGAACCACCCGCGATGGATCGCCGCAGTCAATACAATCAAATAAGAAAAGAACAATACCATCATGGCATACACACTCGGGCAGTGCCATACGATAAAAAGCCCCGGAGCCATCCAAAGAATTCCCTTTGCGACCGCCCGGTATCCCTCCCCCCGATAGGAATAAAGAATTGCACCGTATAAGGGTACCAGAAGCAGCAGAAGAAGAGAAATGTCAATACTGACGCCTCCCAGAAAAATCCACTTCTGGCTTCCGTTTACATTTGCTCCAAGGTATTTTCTTCCAAGAAACGATCCCAGCAGCAGTATGGCAGACAAAAGCCTGGCATGACTTCCAAACCAACTGTAATCCAGAAAACACACGCCTGCCATCACGGCAAACCCCAGCAGAAGATAAACGATCTGCTTTCCTGAACTGCCATCCGCCCCTTCCCCCAGGAAGTGCATCCGCAGAAAAAACTGGATCATAAAACCGGCAATACTCAAAATGCCAATCAGTCCAATTAATTTCCATGCCATTTTCGGGCGATGGATCCGGTCAAGAGCGCCTCCCACCTCTACCGGATCTCCCATCTCACGCACCGCCGCCTCTGCGGCATCCTTTTCCTCCATTCCTTCCGCTAAAAATGCCTCCTTCTGATCTTGAATATGCCACAGCAGCTCTCTGCGGACCGGTTCCCTTGCCTTGCGGCATCGAAGCTGCCCGGTCAAAATATCCAGATATTCTTCAATACTCATACGCTTCCCTCCCCCAAAACATCCCTGACAGCATGTACATACTGCTTCCATTCATCCGTTTTCTGCTCAAGCGCCCGGCGCCCCTCTTTTGTAATACGGTAATACTTCCGTACCTTACCGGCCGCCTCCTGCTCATAGGAGGTCAAAAACTGCTTTTCCTCCAGATTATGCAGCAAGGGATAAAGCGTCCCCGCTTTCATTTCAAAAACATTCTGAGAGCGCTGGCGCAGCGTCTCAATCATCTCATACCCGTACATATCCTTTTCCGACAGCAGCTTCAAAAGAAGCATCGGCGTACTGCCAGACGAAAGAACCTTGTCAACCGGCATATTCATCCCTCCTTATGTAGATTATCTATACATCATTATATATCGATCATCTATATAAGTCAAGAAAAATTTGGGGGATACCGCAAAATCCAATTTGCAGCCCCCCTGCATCCTCTCTATTGATCCAGTTTGATTCCGGCCAAAGCCTTGGCAAATGCATTGTTTACCGGCTCCTGAGCTTCTTTCTGCTGCTGGCGCATATACTTCTGCACCTCCCGTTTATTTACACCGGCCCCCTCCTTCTGCCTCCTGGCCTGGAAAGCAGATAATTTTTCCTTATAGCCGCAGGCGCAGACAAAGGTTTCCTCCTGACCCTTCACGTACAGCTCCATGCGCTTATGACATTTGGGACAGCGGGCGTTTGTAGTGCGGGAAACCGTCTCCCGGTATCCGCACTCCCGGTCCTGGCAAACCAGCATTTTACTGTTCTTTCCATTCACCGACAGCAGCCTTTTCCCGCATTGGGGACAAATCTTATTCGTAAGGTTTTCATGCCGGAAGCTGCCCTGTCCGGTCCGGATCTCCTCTACAATTTCGCAGGTATAGGCACGGATTTCCTTCAGGAATACATCCTGGCGCAGCTTTCCTTTTGCAATATCAGCCAGCTTCATTTCCCAGTCGGCAGTCAGCTCCGGCTTGCGCAGGTCCTCCGGCACCAGATCCAGCAACTGCTTTGCCTTTGCGGTAAGATGAATCTCATTTCCTTTCTTCTCCATCAAAAAACTATGAAACAATTTTTCAATAATATCCGCCCTGGTGGCAACAGTGCCCAGCCCGCCGGTCTCTCCCAGCGTCCTGGCCGCCTGCGCATCCCGGCTCTCCATATATTTCACCGGATTTTCCATAGCCGCCAGCAAGGTTGCCTCCGTAAACCTGGCAGGTGGCCTTGTCTTGCCTGTATTCAGAGATACCGCTTCCACCTTCAGCCGCTCTCCCTGTCGACACTCCGGCAGACGCTGTTCCCGCAGCGTTTTCCCTTCCTCCGCCGCTTCCTCCTGCTCTGTCTCCTCTCCGGACTCTCCTTCATAAATCTCACACCAGCCCAGACTTTTTATCGTCCTGCCGCCGGCCGCAAATTCCGCACCTGCTCTGGCCTCCAGCGTCACCTGCTCATAAATGCAGGGAGGATACAGCACGCTTAAGAAACGGCGTACCACCATATCGTAAATCTTCCGTTCCTCATTGCTCATATGATCTAGCTGCACAAACTGCTCCGTAGGAATAATGGCATGGTGGTCGCTGACCTTTGAATCATCCACAAAGCTGCCGTTTACCTGCAGCGGTTTATTCAGCAAAGCCCCCGCCAGTTTCCGATAAGGTCCCGTGCTGCACGCTTTCAGCCTTTCCTTTAAAGTAGGCACCACATCTTTTCCAATATACCGGGAATCCGTGCGGGGATACGTCAGCACCTTATGATTTTCGTAAAGACGCTGCATAATGTTCAGCGTTTCTTTTGCGGAAAATCCATACTTTTGATTCGCCTCCCGCTGAAGGGTGGTCAGATCATACAGGCCGGGAGCCATTGTTTTTTTCAGCTTCCGCTCCACTGAAACGATTTCCAGTGTTCCGTCCTTTACCTGCGCCGCGACAGCCTCTGCTCGCTCCCTATGAAAAGACCGGAAGCTTTTGCTTTTCTCCTCTCTCCAGGTCCAGCGGATTCCCCCTGCCTGCAGAGTAATACCATAATACTCCCTGGGAACAAAGCTTTTTATCTCTTCTTCCCGCCTTGCAAGAATGGCCAGCGTCGGCGTCTGCACCCGCCCGCAGGAAAGCTGTGCATTGTATTTACAGGTCAGGGCCCGGGTGCCGTTCATGCCTACCAGCCAATCCGCTTCTGCCCGGGCTACTGCAGCCCGGTAAAGGTTATCATACTCATGACCGTTTTTCAGACTGGCAAATCCTTCCGAAATAGCCTTATCCGTCACCGAAGAGATCCAAAGCCTGCGAATAGGCTTTCGGCATTCGGACTTGTCCAAAATCCACCGGGCAACCAGCTCCCCCTCTCTTCCCGCATCCGTAGCGATGATAATATCGCCGATGTCCTTGCGGAATAGCTGGGCTTTTACCGCGCTGTACTGCTTTGCCGTCTGTTTGATCACCACCAGCTTCATCTTTTCCGGCAGCATGGGGAGCGATGACATCTCCCATTTCGTATATTTTTTGTCGTATTCCTCCGGATCCGCCAGCGTCACCAGATGCCCCAGCGCCCAGGTTACTACATAATCCTTCCCCTCCAGCGTCCCGTTTTCCTTCTGGCTGCAATGAAGCACCCGGGCAATATCTCTTGCCACAGACGGCTTTTCTGCTATAACTAATGACTTCATAAAATCACCTCAACATTCCTCATAATTTTTTCATTTTTCATTCATCCGTCCGGAGCATTTTTATACCGTTATCTCGATCTGGTTGCCCTCTATTCCTATCACACAGCTTTCATAATATCCGTCGCCGGTATTTCTTGGCCCGCTGATTACTTCGAACCCATCCGCTTTCAATTTCTCTGTAAGCTGGTTGACCTTTTCCTTGCTTTCAACACGGAAAGCAATATGGATATACCCTGTCCTGGCAGTCTGTTTGACCTCATCCGTCATTCCCGGTTTTGTCATAATTTCCAGTCTCGCTCCTTCATCAAATGAGATAAAGTAGGAGCGGAAATCCGTCACCTTATTGTGATATCCCTCATTGGGTTTCCCGTCCAAATATTTCACAAAAAAGTCCTTCGCTGCCTCTAAGTCCGTCACATACATTGCGATATGTTCTATATTCATATAGTTTCCTCCGAAAATTCTGCTTTCACGCTGATTGCGTCAGTTTTTCCCTACCGTATGGTTATCAATATCCCGCAATCTCTCTAAATCAATAATTTTGTAACCGCTTCTGGTCCTTTCCAAAACCCCTTCTTTTACAAATTCTGCTAATACATAGAGGAGATGCCTGTAGGTTACTCCAAGATACTCCGCCACCTCTGTATGCTGCTCCCGGTACATTCCATTGACTGAGGTCTCCAGAATAAACGAAGCCAGCCTGCTTTTTAACGTATAAGACTGATTGCGGGAATAATTTGATGTATTCCCCACTGCCTTCCTGCTAAGAAACTCGCATAAATACCTGAGAAATTTTGTATCGTGAAGCAATTTTTCCCTGCATTCACTGACCTTAACTGCATAACACTCACAGACGCTAACCGCCCTTACCCCGTCCGACCGTTTTTTCTCATCCAGCAGCTCCATCTCGCCAATAAAGCATGGTGCAGAAAGAAAATTAATTAAAGTAGCTTTCCCATTTTCATGCGTAAGATACAGCTTTGCCCTGCCATTGATCAAATAATACAAATACAGCGGCTGATCGCCTTCCTTCAAAATATCCTCCCCAGGTTCAAACCGCATAAAACACGTATATTTTGATACATCAAACTCAAAAATGTCCGTGAATGCAAAGAAAGAATCCTTCATAATTCCACTACCTAACCCCTTCTTTTTCATAGCTTAGGCTTATCTGCATGAGAAATCTCATAGCAGCAATCCTTTCTTTTAAATATAATATAAAAGAGCGTGCAAGTCCACCTCAACTCTCCCGCTCAGGAAGAGCTTAAATAATTTATTCCGGCCATGGCCGGCCTATGCCGGCATTTGCCCCTCAAGGGAGTGCACAGCACACCGGATACATATTGCAGTGGATTTCTAATCAAATCAAAAAATTCAGGAGGTATCTGTCAATGGAACAGCAGACTTATTGGAACCGTGTTTCTCAAACAAAAATCTTCACTACCCCCTTCCAGTCCGAAACATTCCTTCAGCTTATTCCTAAGGAATGTACAGTCCTTGACGTAGGATGCGGATATGGGCGCACACTGGATGAGCTCTATCAGCTCGGCTACCGCCGCCTGACAGGCATTGACTTTTCCCAGGGTATGATCGACAGAGGCCGCAATCTGTTTCCGTATTTGGATCTCCAGGTGAAAACCTCCGTCCAAATTGATTATCCGGACAACAGCTTTGACAGCGTAATCCTTTTTGCAGTTCTAACCTGTATCACGGATAATAATGAGCAGAAAAATCTGATATCAGAAATCCACCGGGTTTTAAAGCCCAATGGAATTCTGTATGTCAACGATTTTCTGCTCAATACAGACGAACGGAATCTTTTACGCTATCAGCAGTTTGAGAAAAAATACGGAACCTACGGTATTTTCGAATTACCCGAGGGCGCAGTTCTCCGGCATCATTCCGAAGCCTGGATTTACAAGCTGCTGGCAGATTTCAAAAGCATCCATTACCAGCGCCTTACCTTTACTACGATGAACGGCCACACTTCCAATGGTTTTTGTTACTTTGGAAAAAAGTCTGGTCAAAATTAGCAAGGTAACTCCGCCCGTAAAACCATGAAATAGATTGCTGCATGAATATGATAATACAAAAGGGGCCGCCGTAAAAGCAATTTGTGAAGCTCCGCATCCAGCGGTATACGGAAGTATCTTTCAGTGATACAAATATCCTGGATACCGAAAACCTCACATTTTGCTTTTACGACAGCCCCTCTTCCTGATTTTACGTCATCCGTAATCTATCCCGGCCTGACCTATTTTATCAGTGAGAAGAAATCGGTTAGATCGTCTGTCTCACATTCACCCTTCTCCATCCAGAAATCTGCCATATCCTGGCTGATGGCAAAAATGGACTTTTCATTGCTCTCATCGTTCAGAGAAGCGTTCTCATCCCTTCCGTAGAATTCCAGGCCGTTCACATCGCTGGCCACATCCTCGGCTGTTACCTCCTCAAAGCCTCCGGCCATCATCTCATAGGCCTCCTCCGGATTTTCCTTCAGGAAATCCACTGCCTGGTACCATGCTTCTGCCACAGCATCTACCACCTCAGGATTTTCTTCCGCATACTTGGTGTTTACCACCAGCGTATCCAGAATGGTCTCCGGATAATCGGCGCTGGTAACAAGCGCATGTGCGCCCTCCACAGACTCCAGAGCCTCTGACAGCTCCGGTTCCCACATAATTGCCGCATCTACGTTGCCGCTCATGAATGCCAGCCCGGCTTCTGTCGTATCGCCCATATCGATCACTTCAATATCCTCCTCCGACAGGCTGCTTCCGTTTTCCAGCGCCGTCAGGAAAAAGTAATAGGAGGATGCGGATTTATCCAGAGCCAGCTTTTTTCCTGCCAGATCATCCAGTGTGGCGATCTCTTCCGTGGCCACCAGTCCGTCCGCACCTACGGAAGCGTCCATGGTCAGCACAAAACGGCTGGCTGCCCCATTCGCATACATTTTAATATTGGGATCCTGGGCCGTAGCCAGGAACTGCACGCTGCCCTGGGTAATTAATGCCGCATAGGTGGATTCGTCCTCGATGATCTGAATATCCACATTCAGCCCGGCCTCCTCAAAATATCCCTGTTCCTGTGCAATAAACATGGGTGAATAGCCGGTCCAGGTACAAAATGCCATGGTCACATCCGTGGTCTCTCCCGCAAAAGCAGTCAAAGAACCGCACAGCAAAGCTACCGGTAAAACAGTCAGTAATTTTGATTTCTTCATAATACATTCCTCCTGATAAAATATGGAGCGCCCTTCATCCAAAATCCGTCGGCAGATCCGTCATCGTTTCCTTTCCGTATCTGTCCGCCGAAAGCCTGCTGTGAGCGGTCTCCTTCTATGTTAGCCGCCCTCAGCGGTCCATAGCTGCATCGTTGCTCTCCTGCCAGAGCATGTCCATAATTTTTTTCTTTGTTTCCAGAAATTCCGGCTGTACCAGGGAATTATGATTCCGCTCCCCCGGCAGGGAAACTTCAATGACATCCCGCACCGTGCCCGGCCTGCGGCTCATCACATAGATCCGCTGCCCAAGCAATACCGCCTCATCAATATCATGCGTAATAAATAAGATCGTTGTACCCGTCCTTCTGCTAATCTGCGCCAGCAATTCCTGCATAACCACCCTGGTCTGGGCATCCAGTGCGCCGAAGGGCTCATCCATCAGCAGGATCTCCGGCTCATTCGCTAATGTCCTTGCAATGGCTACCCGCTGCTTCATGCCGCCGGAAAGCTGCTTTGGCAGCGCATTTTCAAACCCGCCAAGCCCCACCAGGTCAATATACCGCTTCGCCGTCTGCGCCCGTTCTGCGGCCGGCATCCCTTTCATCTTAAGGCCAAACTCCACATTCTTCTGAACCGAAAGCCAGGGAAACAGGCTGTACCCCTGAAATACCATCCCCCGGTCTGCCCCGGGACCGGACACCGGCCTTCCCTCCAGCAGTACCTGTCCCGATGTGGCGGTATCCAGCCCGCCGATAATATTGATCAGGGTCGTCTTACCGCATCCCGACGGGCCCACAATCATAACAAATTCCGACTCTTTTACTTCCAGATTTACATTTTGGATAGCGGTAACCTGATTCCCGCCTCCGCTCTCATAAATTCTGGTCAAATTTTTCACCTGTAGCTTTAATTTCTTTTCCATATCTGCTCCAACCCTGTTCTATTTTGCCGGCTGCCGGTATTTTTTATTTTGCATCCGTCAGACGCTCCTGCCACGGCGCCACGATTCTGGTAAGGATACGGAAAAGCCAGTCCGTCAGCAGACCGATCAGACCAATTAAAATCAAACCTGCAAAAATCGTATCCGTAGCCAGATAACGCTGCGAGCGCAAAATCATATACCCCAGTCCGTTGCTGGCCGCCACCATCTCGGCCACCACCAGATAGGTCCAGGCCCACCCGATGGTCAGCCGGAAATCATCCATAAGCCCCGGAAGCGCCGCCGGAAAAATTACCTCCTTGTAGACCTGGAAACGTCCGGCTCCCAGCGTTCTGGCCGCATTTATCATATTTTTATCCACACTGGAGACCGTATCGCATATCATCAGCACCAACTGGAAAAAGGTTCCCAGAAAAATAATCGTGTATTTCTGTGTCTCGCCGATTCCCAAATACAAAAGGGTCAAAGGAACCAGCGCCACCACCGGCAGATATCTGGCGAATTCGATAATGGGCTGCACAAATGCGCTGAATTTTTTCGAGTTCGCCATCAGCATCCCCATGGGCAATGCGATAATTACGGACCAAACCCAACCGATCAGCACGCGGGAAGTGGATTCCCAGCAGTTCGCCCACAAAGAACCATCCTTTGCCATCGAAATTATCTTTTCCAGCACTGCGGTAGGGGAGGGCAGAAAAATATCGCTGACCCAGCCGCCGTAGGATCCCGCACACCACAGGCCCACCAGCAATACAAAGCAGGTCAGTGACAACATTTTCCCGCTGACGCCCTCTCTTTTCTTTTTCTTCCCGCCGGGCCGCCTTCCTTCCTCCGCCTTCGTCTTGGCAGAATTTAAGGGCTCCGGAATTGTATTTGTACCATCCATCATAGCTTTTCTCGCTTTACTTTAGTAATGTTTTACAACGATACTATATTATCTTATAACAACGAAATTGGCAAGCTATTTTATTTCCTGATATCTGTATTTTTTAGGGTATTTTTTCAGTTTGGGGGAATCCATTGCCAGGAACAATCAAATGAAGTAGAATATAGCTGATAAGACAGCAATGCCGCAGAAAGCAAATGACAGCACAGGGGAAACGGAGAGGCTTTTGTCATGGTAAAAATTGATTTAATCACTGGATTTTTAGGTTCGGGCAAGACCACCTTTATCAGAAAATATGCCGCTTATCTCATAAACAAAGGATTTCATATCGGTATTCTGGAAAATGATTTCGGAGCGGTTAATGTGGATATGATGTTATTACAGGATCTGACCGGAGAGCAATGTGAATTGGAAATGATTTCCGGCGGATGTGACCGGGAGACGCATAGGAGACGCTTCCGTACAAAATTAATTTCCATGGGAATGTGCGGATATGACAGAGTTCTGGTGGAGCCCTCCGGCATTTATGATGTGGATGAATTTTTTGACGTTCTGCAGGAGGAACCGCTTGACAAATGGTATGAAATTGGAAATATCATTGTGATGGCAGACGCCAGACTGGAGGATACGATGTCGGAGGCCGCTGATTATCTGCTGGCATCCGAAGCGGCAAATGCCGGCCGCATCATTTTAAGCAGAGCGGATGAGGCCTCACCGGAGGAAATCAGCAATACCATCCGGCATCTGAATCGCGCATTAAAGCAAATCCAGTGCCGGCGCATACTGGATCAAGAGATCATGTGCCGAAATGTCGAAGCCCTTTCCGACCAGGATTTTGACGAGCTGCTAAATTGCGGATATGTTCTTGAGAATTACCGCAAAATGGACCCGGAAAATCAGAAGTCCTTTGATACCCTGTATTTTATGAACGTAAAAATGACGGAAGCAGAGCTTCGGAAAGCAGCAGAAACGATCCTGCAGGATCGCACCTGCGGGGATATTTTCCGGATCAAGGGTTTCCTCAAAGCAGCAGATGATAGCTGGCTTCAGTTAAATGCCACGCCCCATGAAATCAGCATGAAGCCGATCGAGGCCGGGCAGGAGGTACTGATCATAATCGGAACAAATCTGTCTGAAGAAACCATCCGGACATATTTTGAACAGGTCTGATGGGAGCCTTCGGCCCCGCCCGCAGGACGCCCTCCGCTCCGGAAAGCCGGGCCGCATTCCAGCGGCTCACATCCCGGCCTTCCTGCGCTTCTTTTATTTCGAGCTCTTTTTTACTTTGTAAAGAAGCACAATGTAAATGAGATCATATACGGTACAAAGAATGCCGCATGCCAGCACTACATAATTCACAGACATGATTCCCATAGTAATCGTGGGCGCCAGGGTTCCGATCCATTTGGCAACCGCCAGCAGCATACTCTGTCCTTTCGCACTCCCTCTCTTTACGAGCATGTGAATAAATGCAATGGACATAATCAGATTTTGCGCAAATGCAGAATACTGTGCGGATAAATGCCCCTCCAGTCCAAATTCTTTCACATAAGCCAACTGCACAACGAGCATTGCGGCCACTCCAAGAATGGTCCACAGATAAAACAGACTGCTGCTGTCTATATCATGATGTTTCTTGCCATATTTAAAATACAACGTAAGAATGACCACATCCAGACAGAACCATAAAACGTTTACTATTCCCTGAACACCAACGCCCGCACGCAAATCCTGGTACGTATAAATTCCCTCCCAGGTAATATTTAAGGCCAGCGCCCAAAACGGCATCGCATATGTTTTGTCTTTCACAGCAAGCCTGATACACTCCTCATAAACAACACACCAGCAAATACCGCTTAACAAGGTCAAAAACATTTCCATCCTTCGCATCTCCTTTTCTTTGACATCTGTCAATGTTTGTTCTATAATACGAACAGACTTCAGCAATGTCAATGCTTTGAAATAAACTTGTACAAAATGGAGATTCTGTCAATGTATGAAGGAAATAACCCTACAGCCTTAAATTCCAGAGAGTGGCTGATCGATGCACTCCTTTCTCTGATGAAAACAAAGCCTTATGCAAAGATAACCGTAAAAGATCTCTGCCAGAAAGCGGATCTATCACGGCAGACATTCTACAATTTTTTTGAGTCGAAGGATGACATTATTCTTTTTTGTATCAAAAGATGCTATCTGGAAATGATGGACGGCCTAAAATCAAAATCAACGCTCTTATTATCTGATATTACGGAGGAGCTCATAAAAACATTCTATAAAAATCAAGATATGATGCATTTATTTATTTCCCAGAATCTGGAGCATCTTCTTGAATACGAGCTTACCTCTGTAATTCAGATTTTTGCCGAGCAGGTAAACCCGGAAGCCGGCGGTCACTCCCATAAATATGGAACAGCCTTTCTTACCGGCGCCATCGCCCACACAGTCCTATACTGGATGAAAGACCCTCATCCCATTCCGCCAAAGCAATTAGCCGAATTACTGGTAAATATCCTGTCCGGAAATTATTATGTAATCAAGGATACACTATGAGCAAATACTCCTTATCCCATCGTGCTCTGCTTATCAGTCTCCTATTATCGTTTCCGCCGCTACACAGCCCAAAATAATACAGGCTCCTATCACCCCCGGAAGGGCCAGTCTCTCTCCCAGAATGATGAAGGAAAAAAACGCCGTCATCACCGGGCAGAAGCATTGGAGCAATGCAACCGTGCGGGAAGAAATCTTCGCCAGCGCCGCATTTTGAAATACATAGCCTGCGATGGTACAGCAGACGGACAAATAGACAATGATACCCCCTATCTTAGGTGTAACCAGCTCCAGATGGAATCCGCCATCAAAGACGGCCGCACAAACGAATGCCATGATTACGGAGGATGACGTTTGCATCGCCGAAAGTGTAACGGAATCAACCCGATCTAACGCATTTTCGCCAAATACCAGGGAACCCGCCAGCAGCAGAGCAGAGAGCAATGCAAACAGCTCACCGGCTCCGAAGCCGGATAACCCGCCCAGGCCGCAAAGCAAATACAAGCCGAAAATCACCATAATCTGGATAAGAATATGCTTTCTCCCCAGCTTTCTTTTATATACCAGCAGTGCAAGAAGCGGTGTCATAACCGTAGAAAGGGAACGCAGAAATGCCACGGATGTGGCTGCCGTCAACTGCAATGCAATATTTCCTGCCAGGTATGCGCCTCCCATACAAATGCTGGGCAAAAGCCAATCACGGGGCGAGCAGCCTTTCAGACCCTTTACGATTCGTCTGCCTGCAAAAAGGAACAATAGGAGCAATGCCAACAGATAACGGATGGATAGCAGAGCGTATACCGGCATCACATCATAGGCCTCCTTAGAGATGGGATCGCCCAGGCCATACAGTAATCCTTGTAAAAGCACAAGAAAACAAGGCATCAGATAAGAATTAGATTTTGTAGAATATTTTTCTGTCATTGTACATCTCCTTGTTCTTAACTATCAGAAATTTCCTGCTCCGATTCCGCAGCAGTTACATTTTACCATTTTATTCAGCTTTTCTCCACAATAAAATCCTCCAATTCTTCCGCCCCTTCGATATCACAAAAAAGGAGCCGCCGCAAAATCTAATTTGCAAAAGCGCCCTTCCTTTTGCTTTTCGATTTTGCGACGGCTCCCTCTATGTCATAGCCCTTATCTCTGCACTCTGGCTCCAGCGCCTCCCATGATGGCTTCAACCTCTTTTTTGCTGGCCATCGTGGTATCTCCCGGCGTTGTCATGGCCAATGCACCATGCGCAGCGCCATAATTTACAGCGGTTTCCGCATTTTCTGTCGTCATCAGTCCGTAAATCAATCCGGATGCAAAGGAATCTCCGCCTCCGACACGATCCATGATTTCCAGTCCTTTGTAATCCTTAGACTTATAAATCTCGCCGTCTGCCCAGCAGATTGCGCCCCAATCATTCACCGTTGCCGTTTTTACTGTCCGAAGTGTCGTTGCCACTGCCTTGAAATTCGGATAAGCTTCCGCTGCCTGGTTAATCATCTTTTTATAGCCTTCCAGATTCAGCTCCTTTAGGTTTTCATCATTTCCCTCAATTTCAAATCCGAGACAAGCGGTAAAGTCCTCTTCATTTCCGATCATGACATCCACATACTTCGCAATCTCTTTGTTTACTTCCTGCGCTTTCGCATGGCCGCCGATGGCGCTCCACATGGAAGGACGGTAATTCAGGTCATAGGATACAACCGTTCCGTATTTCTTTGCTGTTTTGATTGCAGCAAGGACCGTTTCACAGGACTGTTCAGAAAGGGCGGCGTAGATACCGCCTGTATGGAGCCAGCGCACGCCCAATTCCCCGAAAATATAGTCAAAATCGAAGTCCTCCGGTGTCGCTTTGGAGATCGCCGTATTGGCACGGTCTGAACAACCTACCGCACCGCGGATACCAAAGCCGCGCTCTGTGAAGTTAATTCCATTTCTGCATATACGTCCGATCCCGTCTGTTTTCATCCATTTGATAAGGGAAGTATCCACGCCTCCCTGCAAAATAAAATCCTCCATCAGCATGCCGACTTCATTATCTGCGAATGCTGTAATAACTGCCGTATTCAAGCCGAAGCATCTGCGGAGTCCGCGGACAACATTGTATTCTCCGCCGCCCTCCCATGCACGGAAATTTCTTGCAGTACGTATTCTTCCTTCGCCCGGGTCCAGGCGAAGCATGACTTCGCCCAGAGATACCGCATCATATTTACATTCTGCTTTCGGTCGTAAATTCAAATTCATATCTTTTCCCTCCTGTTATGCGCGAATTGACCTGGCAAGCGCAACCGCTTTCTCAGTCAGCGCCTTGATCTTGTCAAACTCTCCGGCCTTGATCATATCGCCTTTTACCATCCAGCTTCCGCCGCAGGCAACCACAGCCTGGCAATTAAGATACGCCTCCAGGTTCTTTTCATTGATCCCTCCGGTAGGCATTACCTTCAGACCAACGTAGGGAGCCGCCAGCGCTTTGATCGTAGATACTCCGCCGAACTGCTCCGCCGGGAAGAATTTCACCACCTTCAGCCCGCGCTTGATTGCCTGCGCAACCTCGGACGGAGTGACGCATCCGGGGAATACCGGGATATTCTTTCCAATACAGTAATCTACGATCTCCGGATCAAATCCGGGGCTTACAATAAATTTAGCTCCTGCTGCCACCGCACGGTCCACCTGTTCCGTAGTCAGAACGGTACCTGCACCTACCAGCATATCCGGATACGCTTTTACCATCAAACGGATGCTTTCTTCTGCCGCAGCCGTGCGGAAAGTAACCTCCGCACAGGGAAGCCCTCCTTCACACAGAGCTTTTGCCAACGGTTCGGCATCTTTGGCGTCCTCTAATACAACTACCGGAACAATCATACATTCAGCTATTTGAGTTTCCATTGCACTGCTCATCCTGTTACCTCCTAAATTTTCATGCCTGCTTCGCAGACACCCCTAATAATCTTTTTGCTTTGAGACTGGACTTATACAGTATACTCTAAATATGCACCCTTCATCGGGCTTACCGCATGCTCACTGAACAAGCGAAGCACACCCGTCTTATAGCGCAATTCTCTGGGCTTCCAGTTTTTCCTGCGTTCTGCAAGTACCGCCTCTACCTCTTCCGGCGTTTTCTTTTCTCCGGCAATACCGATGATGTTAAGCTTCCGTTCCATAACATCGATCTCAATGAGATCCCCTTCTTCCACCAGAGCAATGGGACCGCCGTCTGCCGCCTCCGGACTGCAGTGTCCGATCACCGGACCTGTCGATGCGCCGGAAAAACGTCCGTCTGTGATCAGTGCAATACTGCGTCCTAATTCTTTATCACTGCTGATCGCCTCTGATGTATAGAACATCTCCGGCATACCGCTTCCCTTCGGTCCTTCATAACGGATAAATACTGCATCGCCTTTTTGCACCTTGTGCTTTAAGACTGCATCCAGACACTCTTCTTCACTGTCAAAGGGCCTTGCACGAAGTACGGCCCTGAACATTTCCTTCGGGCATGCGGTATGTTTGATAACAGCGCCCTCCGGAGCAAGATTGCCGCGCAGGATTGCGATACTTCCGTCATTCCCGATTGCCTTGTCGGCCGGCCTGATAATATCTTCTTTTGTCACATTACACCCATAACGCTTATTGAACTCCTGAAGCCACTTATCGCATCTTTCATAAAAGCCGTTTGCTTTCAGCTCATTCAGATTTTCTCCAAGCGTTTTGCCGGTTACCGTCATGACATCCAAATGGAGATGGTCTTTAATCTCTTCCATAATAGCCGGTACACCGCCTGCATAATAGAAGCATTCTGCCGGCCAGCGTCCTGCCGGACGTACATCCAGAAGATATTTTGCTCCTCTGTGCAATCTGTCAAACGTATCTCCTGTAATCTCAATTCCCAGCTCATGGGCAATTGCAGGAATATGAAGCAGACAGTTGGTGCTTCCGGAAATGGCAGCGTGTACCATAATCGCATTTTCAAAGCTTTCTACCGTAACAATATCGCTGGGACGCATATGTTCCATTGTGGCAAGCTTTACAGCCTGCTTTCCGGCTTCCCTTGCAAATGCCAGAAGATCAGGACTGGTTGCCGGCATCAGGGCACTTCCCGGAAGAGCAAGTCCCAGCGCCTCCGCCATAATCTGCATCGTGGAAGCCGTTCCGATGAACGAGCAGGCGCCGCAGCTCGGGCAGGCATTATTCTTTGCCCAGTTAAGCCTGTTCTCATCAATTTCGCCTCTTTCATATTGTGCGCTGTACATTCCCAACTGCTCCAGCGTCAGCATCTCGGGGCCGGCATTCATGGTACCGCCGGGCACAACAACCGAAGGCACATTTACCCGGAATAATCCCATCAGGTTAGCCGGCATACCCTTGTCGCAGCTTGCCAGATATACTCCGCCGTCAAACGGGGTCGCACTGGCATGGATCTCAATCATATTGGCAATCATCTCACGGCTTACGAGACTGAAATTGATCCCATCCGTTCCCTGGCTTTCGCCATCGCAGATATCCGTACAATAGTACCTGGCTCCATGGCCGCCTGCTTCCTCAATTCCTTTACGAACCTCTTCCACCAGAACACCCAGATGTCCGCTTCCCGGGTGGCTGTCTCCGGCCGTGCTTTCAATAATAATCTGCGGTTTTGACAGATCTTCCGGCTTCCATCCTGTTCCAATGCGGAGCGGATCCAGTTCCGGTGCAAGTTTACGCATTTTCTGACTTACTAATTCCATCTTTCTTTATTTCCTTTCTTATACCCATCATTATCATCCTTCGAGCATATTATACCGCAAAATTTATCTGCATCTGTTCAGTATCCCCACAGATACGGGCGGAAATCCATACCTCTACATCAGTCCGGGCAAAAATCCCTGGAACAGGCTTAGGATGCTGACAAATATCAATATACTGACGCCAGCCACAAATCCTCCCAGGGTCCAGCCGCGGATCGTGTCATTCAGATCAATATGGAAGAACTTTGTAATTGCCCAGAAGCCTGAGTCGTTCGGCAGAGATAAACCAATGCCGCCTGCACATACCGCAATAGCGCAAAGAATAGGAGATACTCCTCCGGTAACTGCAATACTGGAAACAATCGCAGAAGTAGTAGTCAGCGCTGTGGTGGTTGAACCTGTAGCACACCGCAGCACCTGTGCAATTACAAAACACATAAGCAGTACCGGCATATGGAAGCCTGTCAAGGTATCCGTAATATAGGTTGCGATCCCGCATGCCTTTAAAATACCGCCGTAAGCTCCGCCTGCACCGGTAATCAGCAGGATCTGCCCTACACTGTCTGCGCCCTCACTCATGATCTCCGTAATAGAACGCTTCAGATACTTACGGGAGATAAATGCTCCATATAAAACACCGATCAGCATAGCAATATTTTTGTCGCCTATAAAGTTTAAAAATGTAAGAACCGGTCCTTCCTTCAGGAAGAAAGAAGAAAAGCTGCCTAATAAAATCAGCACAATGGGAACCAGCAGAATAGAAAGGGTTTTCAAACCGCTCATGGAATTAGCGGAATCCTCAACGACTTCCTCTTCCTCCAGATCAGAGAAGTCCCACTTTTTGCCAGCCTTCTGATCCAGCTTATTTACAAAGTTTCCATAAACAATACCGCCAAAAAACATACCCACAAAAGCAGCAATCAATGCATACGGGAAAAACAGTCCTACATTAACTCCCATATTTGCCGCTACTGCCAGCGGAGGAGCTGTCGGCAGAACCAGGGCAAACGTACAGGTCGTAGCAACTGCCAGGATGCCTCCGTAGGCTGCCATCGAGTATCCGGATTTCTTGGACATTGCACGAAGCATCGGGGCAAACATAATATAAACAACATCCCCGAATACCGGAATACCGGTAATGAAGCCTGCAAATGCGGCTGCAAAGTGGGATTTATCCGTGCCCAGAGTTTTCAGGATCGCATTACAAATGTTATTGATGCCTCCTGACTCATACATGAACATGCCCAATATAACGCCGAGTCCGGTAACCATACCAATACTTCCAAGTGTAGATCCAAAGTTATTCTGGATGATCGTACCGATCCCTTCCACAGTCGTACCATCCACAGTCGTAGTCATAAGCGGCATCCCACAGGCAATCCCCGTACCAACCGCTACTGCCAGTAATGCAACAAACGCATTCAGTTTCAATTTCATAATGCAGAACAGCAGCACTACGATAGATATGATGAAAATTACCATCAACATAAAATATAACCTCCCATATTTATTTTTTTAGCCATGAGCAAAACTCCGCCTATTCAGTATTTATGCGGGTTTGCGAGGC
>JAUNON010000035.1 GCA_030537145.1 Lachnospiraceae bacterium
ATAAAACTTTTAGAAATTTTTCAAGGTTGTTTCACTGTTCAGTTATCAATGTTCTCTTTGCTGTCCTTGGATTGATTGGTTCTCCGTGACAGCTTGTTTAGTCTATCATTTCTTTTTTTAGTTGTCAAGCCTTTTTTTGATTATTTTTCAAATTATTTCCTGACAATTTTTCAAAAAAATAATAGCCCACTTCTTTCCCCGAAGTGGACTTTTATTTTATCATTCACTTTTTGTTTTGTCAATATTTTTTTAATAAATCATTCCGTTTTCGTTTTTACAGCTTCCCTGATTCTGCCCTCTTCCATAATCAGAATTTTCTGGGCGTAAGACGCCACAGCGGCATCATGGGTTACAAGTAAAATCCCCATACCGTCCCGATGCAGTTTGGCAAACAACTGCATAACCAGTTTCGTATTTTCTTCATCCAGATTTCCGGTTGGCTCGTCTGCAAATAAAATTCCCGGGCGGTTGATCAGTGCGCGGGCAATGGCCGCCCGCTGCTGCTGACCTCCGGAAATCTGGGAGGGCCGTTTCTTCTGCTGCTCTGCCAGCCCAAAGGTTTCCAGCAAATATTTTGCCCTCTGCTTTCTCTCTTTCGCCGGAATTCCTGCATAACCGCAGGGCATAGACACGTTATCAATCAAATTCCTCGTCTCATCCAGATAAAAGCCCTGGAATACGATGCCTATTTCCCGATTCCGGTAACAGGCCAGCTCCTGCGGCTTCATCTGTTGAATCTGATTTCCGTTTACTGTGCAGATCCCCTCATCCGCTCTTTCCAGACCGCACAGAATATTCAGAAGCGTACTCTTCCCGCAGCCGGAGCTTCCCATGATAGCATAAAACGCCCCGGGTGCCATCTCAAGATCCAGCCCCCGCAATACCTCCGTACAAACCGTCCCGGTACGGAAGGATTTTTTCAGTCCTTTTATCGATATTCCCTTTTGCTCATTGCCCCTGTTCTGTATAAGCATATGATTCTCCTCCTGTTTCCGGTACACCTGTTATACTGCCCTGGCATTACCCGCAGCAATTCAGATGCTTTTTTCTGTTACTGCTACTCTCCCTTTAAAATCTGCAGATAGGAAATTCTTCGTTCCCAGACTCTGGCAATCAAATATGAAACGGTCAGAATCAGTACCAAAGCAGCCCCCACCGCCAGATTGCCGGACGGAAAATAGTCCAGATTCAAGATGCCCGTACTGCCGCTGATAATCAGCCGCCATCCCAGCACACCGCCAGGCACTGCGGCCAGAGCAAATAAAATTCCCAGTTCCGCCAGGGTCTCCAGCTCCAGCATCTGTTCCGTACTTCCGCAAAGCCAGGCCACCGCCTTGCTGCGCCTGCGCTGCCACAGCAGCACCAGTAAAATTCCGGTCAGACTTCCCGCCACCAGAACCAGAACTGCTGCGGAAATCCGAAGCCAATACTGCGCTCTCTCCTGCATTTCCTCCCGTTCACTTTCCATTTCCAGGTATCCGTCTCCTATGCGAAAGGCAAATTCAGGATTCATTTCACTCAGGCGGTCTGTCAGTTGCTTCAGCAGGGTCAGGCTGTTTACTCCTTCCCGGTTTTCGACCTGCAGTGCGGAATGGCAGACTGTATGTTCCAGTGTCAAATCCAGGGGCTCCATCCATTCCACCGGCAATATTACGCAATCGGCCAGCCAAATGCGTTCCTCTTCTTCTGCATAAGAATCCAGCCAGGGCGTCAAAAGCTCCTTTGCACTGGTCTTTGGCATATCCATGCATCCGGCGGTGCCTCCCTTTACCGAAATCGTATCTTTCCGTATCTGAAATTCTTCATCCGTCCCAAACGTATCGACCAGAGCCTCCCCGCCAGTATCCTGATATCCCTGCAGCCGATCCAGCGCCTGCGCTGCATTTTCTCCGACATACGCTGTATCAGGCAGCCTCTTTTCCCCGAACAGATCCGCAAAACACACATCATTCATAAAGACAACTGTCCACGACTCCACCTCCTGATACTCCTCACCCATAAATGCGGAGAAATAAAGCCAGGCCGCATAAGAAAATTCCAATTCCACTCCGAACTCTTCCTCGACAGACCGGTACTGCCTGTAATCAACAGGCACATATGGATTGCTGTAGGAAGCCTCATCGCCAAAATTCCCCAGCCAGTCATACTGAACCATCATGCTTTCTCCGCTCATAGAACGTTCATATTCCCGCTGTATTTCCCGGCTGGTCAGAAACATATTGCAGCAAACGGTAAACGCCGTAATCCCAATCAGCAATTCCGTCCAAATGATCAAATACTGTTTTTTATAATAGATAAGCTGATGAAAAATACGCTGAATGTGAAATTTCATATTCCCTCCCGCAGCATCCTTGCCGCTCCCTTCTTCCGACACATTCCATGCCATAAAACACCGGATGAAGCCAACAGAAATATCCCGGCCAACAGCCAGACTTCCAGGACTACCCACCCTCCCGGATACCGGCTCATGCCCCGCATCGTACCGAACATCTGCGGATAGATCAGGCAGTCAATCAGAAGTGCAGCCGTAAGCAGCAATTCCATGCGCAGCATATATTCTGCGAAAAGCCATCCTTCTCCCGCTCCTGCCGCCAGACGTACGGCTATGCGCTGCCGCTCCTGCGCCAGCATTCCGCTGTTTATCGCAAAAAGGCTGACCCCTGTAAAAATCAGCAGCAGACCTCCCACCAGCAATTTTTCTCTCACCCGTTCCTGTACCGAAGTAAAATAAATCTGTTCCTGCTCCTGTCCGCGGCAAACGCTTAGAATCTGGCGCATCCCGGAAAGACCGGAACGGACCTGGGAAACCTTCACAGGCTCTTCAAACAAAAACAGTGTCTGATACTGTACCTGCCTTCCCTCTGCCAGCGCTGCCATTTCCTCATAAGGAAGAACCACCTTTCCGTATAGTTTTGGGCATTGAATGATACCGGCCACCGTAAATTCTGTTCCATTTGCTTCCAGAATATCTCCCGGTCTGGCACCCTTTGCACAAAGCACACCGTTCGCATTCAGATAGCAGGGGGCCCCGGGCCCTTTCCATTCCTCCTCCGGGCCGGAGCCCTCCACTATTTTATAACCGTTCAGCTTCCAGAAACCGTCTGTGCATCCCTGAAGGCCGGCGGATACGTTCTCCCCGTTCCAGGAGACTGTCATCTTTAAAAATGCGCCAATGCCCACACGTTCCGGGGCTGTTTTCATATCCCAGACGGTTTCCTCCGGGCACATCTCATCCAGATACTCCGCCACGATCAGCCTCTGTGCATTCTCATAGCTGGACAAAGAAGCATCCCAATACAAATCCCTTATCATTGTGCCTGTCCAAAGCGGAACAATCACTCCCGCTGCAAGAATAACCAGTACCACGGTATGTAAATAGAAGGTTCCCCGAATATCCTTGTATATCGTTTCCAGTATAAATCTCCATTTCTCCATCCCATTCCCTCCCTTAACCAGAAATTCTGGCATCCGGTCACCCAAACGATACGGCGTTTCCGCATCTGCCGTTCCAACCCGCCGTATTGATAATCCGCCCTGTCCGGAAACCGGAGCATTCCCTCTAACTTTACCGGAATACCAGGCTCGTCCCCTCAGGCAGACCTCTTGTTCTTCCGGTAAGTCCGCACAGGCTCCAACGCTGCTCCGATGGAAAGCATTCCGGATTACTGCAGGTATCAAACACAAAACAAATTTCCCTTAGCTCCCAGCAGCAGCTCATTACCTCATTGCCGATTTTTAAAAGCTGCTCCTTTTTTTCATCCGCATCTCCCCATCCGGCTTCGGCTATGATTCTGACATACAGCGTTCCGGGAGCCGCTCTGCCCCGCATATCACATTCAGCTTTCATGGTATACTGAGGGAAATCCTTTTCCTGTTCCATCACCGCCCGGCAAATCTCTTCCGGAGAAGCCCCTTTCTGCACCTGATTCAAAACCGTCTGCATATCATACACTCTGATTCCGGTCTCACCTTCTTTTTCTTCCGCCGCTTCCCGCACTGCGGCGTCCATGGATACCAGCCGAAACTGCAGAAATGCACCGTCCGCATCCCGGCTCACAATCATGCCAATCGCATTCTTCTCCTCCGCAGCCGCAAGACAGCCCTCATAGAGAATGGTATCGCAAACCTGATCCCTAAAATATCCCACCGGCTGATCCTCATACAGCAGACGATTATTCCGCCGGTCATAAACCAGGCCGTTATTCACATACTCTTCAAACTGGTAAAAGGGGATACCTTCCGTTTCTTGCTCCGTTGCTTCTATATAAGTCCAGGGGACAGCCTCTGTTTTTTCCGTAAACACGCCCATGGACAGCAGCACCAGAAGAATTGCGCCCCCGATTCCGGCCGCACCTGTTTTCTTATATCTCATGATCATTACGATCCTTTCCCGAACCGCCTTCTTCCCGAAGCCACTGCCGGACAGAATACGGCCGGACTGCCATTTCGCCATGAAGAGTATCTTTTTCGCATACGCTGTCTTATGCTCCTGGCCCAAAATCCGGATCACACTTTCATCGCAGGCCAATTCCAGATCCCGGCCCAGGAACACATACAAAACCCAGGCCAACGGATTAAACCAATGCAGGCACGCTGCCAGAAGTGCCAGCAGCTTCCATAAATTATCCCTTCCTCTGATATGAATCCATTCATGCAGCAAAATGCAGGAAAAATCTCCGTAAGCGCCGCTTTTCTCTATTTCCTCTGCCATTCTTTTGGGAAAAATGATTTTCAGATGAAGCACGCCGAAAGCCAGAGGGGAAGCAATCCGGTCCGAAGTCCAAAGGAGCGGATTCGGAAAACGCTTTCCGGTCATTTCCTCCCGTATCGGTGCAAGAAAACGCTTTTCCTCTTTATCCGGAAGGGGCAGGCACTGAGAAAGGATTCTATATTCCTTCCGGAAAGCCATTCCGAAATAAATCAGCAATCCTGCCGCACCCAAAGCCCAGACCAGCAGCGCAGCTCCCCTGATGCTTCCCCGGTTCCATCCGCCAACCACCATTTCCTCTTCGGAAGCCCTGGAAGCATCTGCCCGGATTTTTGAATCTGCCGTTGCTCCCCCAGCCTCTGCACCCTCCGGTCCCGGCACAGCCGCTTCCTTCTCCTGCACTGCCTGCGCCGTTCTAGCCGTCAAAAGCCGGGACAGGTCAGATTCCGCAGCAGAAAATCCAATTCCAAACGTTACCGGTATGCTTATGGGAACCAGCAAGCGCAATAATGCAATAATCCAGAGAAACACAAACAGTCTCCTTGGAAGAAATCTCGCCGCAGCCATACGCAGCACTAATATAAATAGAATCAAACTCCCTGCGGATATGCTCATAGAAATCAGCTTCATAACCTTCTCCTCACTTTAAGTTCTCCACCAGCTCCTTTAGCTTCCGGATATCCTCCTCCGTCAGCTTTTCATCCGCCAGAAATGCAGCAAAAAACTGCTGCCTGGATCCGTCAAACATCCGGTGGATCAGCTCCTCTGTCTCCGCGCTCTGCACCTCCTGCCGGGAAACGGCCGCATGGCATAAAAACTTGGGATCAAAACGCTGAATAGCCCCTTTCTCCACACATTTCTTTATGACCGTATAGGTAGTATTGCGGTTCCATCCAGTCTCCTCCCGCAAAACAGCGGCAATTCTGCCCGCCGGAAGATCCCCTTCCCGCCAAAGAACCTCCATTACCTTTAACTCCGAATCAAATAGTCTCATTTTCCCACTCCTTTTAAAAAAATGCATCTCTGAAATATTGCATAAGCCCCACGGCATTTCCGCCGCTTTTTCTTTCACGCAAAAATGACTACTGCAATAGTTAAATTAATACTATCGCAATAGTCATTTTTTGTCAACAAGAAATGGAACCTCTATAGGAGAATGCTTTGAAAAACGCAGGCCCTAAATAAAATATTCGATGGTTTTCTCTTCTGTCATGATCTTCTCCTGGTTTGCCAAAAGCACCGCCTCCCGGCCCTCCTTTGGCCCCAATGCATACAACTCGGTTTCTTCCCTATTGAAAAAGCCTTCCGGAACGATCCGGTTATATTCCATTGGGTGATCCATAACGATCACTGCCTCCTTCTGGGGAAATTCCTCCGTCCAATAATACGGATCAAACATCCTGATCTTTCCATCCTCCGCCCCGGTGAGTGTCACATAATGCCACTCATCCAGAAACAGCCGCACCACCACGGCACCGCCGCGGCGCAGGATATCATTGATCCGGCTCTTTTCTCCCACAAAAACATCCTCGCCGGACAGATAGCTGCTGGTTATGGGCAGCCTCCCGATTCTGCCAAAATCATTCAGCCAGTGAGAGAGAAACATCATCGCCATCCGGGAGGTCCCGCTTTTACACGGTATCCCCTCCGAATTGTAGCAATCAAGGCTGTACAGCATCACATTGCGGATTACCTCGGGAGGGATCTCTTCCCGTTCAAAAAGATAGCTGAGCGCATTTAGCATGGCCGTAGGCCCACAGTCGCATTCTGAAATCTGGTAATGCAGCGGTATCTTCATTTTCCTATTCTCCTTTTGTAATCAATTCCGCAATCAGCTTTGCACCCGTTTCAAGATCCTTCCGCATGATATATTCCTGCTCGGAATGAGCCTGCTGCATCCCGCAGGACAACACCAGTCCCGGAATGTGATGCTTCGCCAGGCTGTTATTATCACTGCCCCCAAAGGTCTGTACCAATTCTCCGGAAAGCTTTAAATCGGCGCAGGCCTCCTGAAAATGCCGGACACACCGCTCATTTCTTTCTGTTTCATACGCTTCCAGCCAAATCGTATCATCAAATTCAAACGAAGTCCCTTCCGCTTCTGCGGCTTCCTCAAAAATACGCCTTATCTCCTGAGCACACTGCAGGGCACGTTCATGCCGGAAGCTGCGAATTTCTCCCTCTATCGTACATTTATCCGGAACAATGTTAGCTGCAGTGCCTCCGGAAATCATCCCGATGTTTAAAGTAGTTTCTTCATCCAGATGCCCTTGGGTGATCTGTGTTAAAATCCGTCCCATAATAGCTATGGCGTGGATCCCGTTCTCCGGCTCAAATCCTGCGTGAGCAGACTTTCCAAGGATAGACGCTGTAAAAGAAATCAGCGTAGGGGCCCGGTATGCCGCCCTCCCCACCGGACCGCTCAGATCCAGGACATAAGCCTCGTCCGCCTTGATTTTTGAGTAGTCAAAAACACTGCTTCCGCGGGTATACCTTTCCTCCGCCGCAAAAAAAGCCACTTCAATATCTCTGTGGGGAATTCCGGCCTTCCTGACGCTTCGTATTCCCTCCAGTATCTCCACGATTCCGGCCGCATCATCTGCTCCCAGCACCGTACCGCCTGCCGAAGAGATTTTTCCCGTTTTATCCAGCACTGCCCTTTTTCCAATTCCCGGACAAACCGTATCCATATGAGCCGACAGCAAAACCGGCTTTCCGGGAAGGCTTCCTTTGAGGAAACCGTAAAGATTTCCCGCATTCCCACCGATCTGTCCGCCTGCCTCATCCTCACAAACCGCAAATCCCAGCTCCTGAAGCTTTCCGGTCAGCCTGTCAGCCATTTCCCGCTCCTGAAAGCTAAGAGCATCAATGGCGGTCAGCTCCTCAAATTCCCTATAAAGCTTATCTCCATCCACTTTTTTAGTCTCCGTTTTTGTCATCTCATACTCCCTGTTCCCCATATATCCTGCATTCTTCCGGAAGCTTTCCGAATTCCTTTTTTCTCCTCTGTTTCCCTGTATATTGTTTCATATTATACACGCATCCCGGCATTTTTTAAATATCCAATTTCCTTTTTCCCGAAGGCTTCCAGCCCCCCTTAATTACAATTTTGTTCCGCATACGGCTGCGGGGAGCCGTCACAGTCAGGAAGCGGAATAAATGCAGATTTTGGTGCGTTTTGTAGCATTCTTCAGTATTTTTTTCATGTCTTTCTCAGTAACGGATACGCAGCCCGCCGTATAAGAAGTATTTCCCTTCACATGAAGAAAGATGGCAGAGCCCTTTCCATAAACTCCCCGTTGATTATAACCGATTACCATCGCATAATGATATTGGGGCTGATAGTCCATCAAATGCTCCCCGTTTTCCACGCCAGTCTCCCTGATATCCACCATTTGATTGTAGGTTTCCCTTTCTGCTGACCAGTACAGATACGGGTTTAACACGGTATAGGGCAGCCTTGTACCAGGATTTTCTTTCACCCCAAAGGCGGAAAGGATCCGGAAGGTGCCTGTCGGTGTCCTTTGATCCCCCTCCTGCGTCTTTCCAATACCGTTTTTTCCAACGTATGCGGGACAGCTCAAAACCTCTGTCCATCTATTTCCGGCCTTTGAAGCCTCCTTTTGAAACATAACCAGCTCCGCCTGACTGCCTCCCTTATATTTTACAAAAATCAACTGCTCCGTACTGTCTGCATCTTTGTACTTATCCAATAACCGCTCCCATTTGTCTTTCTGCATTTTGGATGCTGCCGTCTCTGCAGAAATACACGATATTCCTGCCGCCAGAATGCAAAGTGCCGCACCAAATGCCACCAGGCATTTCCCGCTATGCCATTTTTCATCCATCTTCCTGTGCCGTTTTGTGTCCTGCCCTACGCACTGTCCTACATACTGTTCTCTCTGCCGCCTTATCCTGTTATATAGTATCATTCTGCTGTCCTTTCCGGCTCCTGCGTCCTCTGCTTTTGAAACCCGTTCCTTCTCCGCCGCATTTTTTCTCTTATCTTATATTCTCCCTGCAAGTTTCCCATTTAAACTGTATAAAATATAGTAAAACAAACCAGGCTGAGGTTTTCATGAAAATAGTCAAACACTATGTAAAAATTCCTGTGATCCTTGCGGCCGCTTTTTTGCTTGGAACCGGAGCCGCAATGGCCGTGGACCATCTGAATCACCAGTCCCAGTCAGTCGAGACTGCGGCCGCAGGCAGCAACTGGGGCTTAAGCTTTCAGGAGGAAGGGAAACGGCCGGTGGGCAATGCATCCATAGAAGAGCTGGCGGAATATAATGCTTATTTTGCCAGAGATACGGAGGAAAAAATCATTTACCTTACCTTTGATGCCGGATATGAAAACGGGAATATGCCGGCCATTCTGGATGCGCTGAAAAAGCACAATGCCTCCGCCACCTTTTTTGTGGTGGGAAATTTTGTATCCGACAATCCGGATTTGATCCAAAGAATGGTATCCGAAGGACATACGGTGGGCAATCATACCATGACGCATCCCGATATGTCAAAAATTTCCACAAAGGAAGCCTTCACGAAGGAGCTAAACGGCGTGGAAGCGCTTTATGAACAGATTACCGGGACCCCCATGGCAAAATTTTACCGTCCGCCCCAGGGCATTTACAGCACAGATAATCTGGCCATGGCCAAGGAAATGGGATATCACACCTTCTTCTGGAGCCTGGCTTACGTGGACTGGTATCAGGATCAGCAGCCCACAAAGGAGGAGGCCTTTGGCAAGCTTCTGCCCCGCATCCATCCCGGAGCTATCGTACTGCTGCACAGCACCTCCTCCACCAACGCCCAGATTCTGGATGAGCTGCTGACAAAATGGGAAGAAATGGGGTATCGGTTCGGGACCCTGCAGGATTTTACGGGGGAAGCATAGGCTGGCCCTCAGCTCCCCTGTCCCTCACGCTTGATGGAGAAGGCATTTTTTGCGCCGGATGCAGATTGCGCAGCAATGAATTCCCTTACGCATCCGTGCACCTCACCGCACGAAGTGCTTTTTGTGAGATAGGAAAGTGAGAACTTTCCTATCTCAGAACAAAAATATGCAAAAAGCCCTCCAGCCAGGCCGGCTGAAAGGCTTTCTTTTTTACTCATTATCTGTTCAAAATCCGGTTTCTAACATCTTCCGCTGTGCAGGCCTCCGTCAATTCTTTCATATCCTCCGGAGTGGTATTCTCATTAAATACCCAAATTACCTGCATCAGCTCATCGCAGCTATAGGCATTCTCGTAGACGCCGGTGGTATAGCCGTACAGTTCAATATATTCTTCCCGGCTGGTGGCCGTCCACAGATCCTGGTACAAACGCACGGCAGTACCGTCCGTGCTGTTCGCCTCCGGATGACCGGTGATTGCATTGTAAAGCATTGCAAAGGAGGGACCGGCCATAGAAGCAAATTTTCCATTCACATAATCAATAGGCGGATTGCCAAAGCCGTCCTTCTCCATAAATGCATGAAAGTTGTCCTCCGTGAAGCTGTCTATGGCCCCCACCATAATATTCGAGCCCTGAGCCTCTTCCTGCGCAGCAATTTTATCCAGATAGGTGGCTGCATGGAAGGCACTCATAAGCGTATCACAGTTTCCCTCTGCAAAAGCCTCCGCCAGATTCTCCAGGCCGTTTCCGCCCTCTGTGGCCTCTGGGCAGAGAATCACGGAAATACTCCCGTCCTCACTGGTCAGCTTCGTATTCTCCTTCACTCCGGCCAGCTCCTCAGAAGTCTTTTCCAGCACAAGGCCGGCTTTTTCCTCCAAAGCATCCAGCATACCCTGCGTTCTTAACACATGGTTTCTATATCCCACATTAGCGGCGCCGGTCATAATGACGAAAGATTTTCCGCCCTTTTCCAGGAAAAACTCCGCCATATCCCGACCAGTCTGATATACGGAATCCGGATTCGGTCCGATGATTCCCACAAACCAGGGATTCTCCTTCACAGAAGCAAACGCTTCATCCGTCATGTTTCCCGAACCCATAATATAATAAAGCTCGTTTTCCTCACATACCTGAAGCGTACTCTGAAGATCACCGCCGTAGAAGGAAATAATTCCCTGTACTCCTGCTGCCTTTGCGCTTTCAATAAATGCATTCTCTTCCTCTGCAGAGGAGACCTTTCCGGAGAAGTAAAATTTTACTGCAAATCCTTCTTCCAGATAATCCCGGTAATAATTCATGAACATTTCCATCTCGCTGCTGTCCGGATCATAAACCACCACGCCGATCTTTAGTTCCTCCGGACCGCTGCCCTGCACTTCCTCCGCCTGCACACTGGATCCTGCAAGCATTACGAAAAGAAGCAAAAGGCCAAGCATTAAGTTTCTTTTCTTTTTCATTTTTGTCTGCCTCTCTCATAAATTTTCCCGGATACGGCAGAAATAACCTCCAAAAATTCCGCAAAACATCCGGAGATATTCTGCCGTTTCCTCCATGCACGCTGCTATCGCTGCGCCATCTGACCAGCCACATAATGGCAGGCAACCTCATGTCCCTCTGATACCCTTGTCAGAACCGGGCGCTCCCTTTTGCATCTCTCCTCGCAATGTTCGCAGCGGTTCTGGAAGGGGCAGCCTTCAGGCACATCCAGAGGACTGGGAGCCTCACTCTCAATACTCTCAATCTTTGTTTTTGGATCCATATGGATGGAAAACTGTGCGCCCAAAAGAGCCTGTGCGTAGGGATGAAGGGAATTATGGGCCACCTCATTGCCCGGAAGAACTTCCACAATATTCCCCAGATACATTACTGCAATCTGATGGGCAAAGGATTGAATCAGCGCCAGGTCATGACAAATGAAAATCATACTGATATTCTTTTCCTTTTGTAAACGCACCAAAAGCTCAATGATTGATTCCTGAACGGAAACATCCAATGCAGAGGTCGCCTCATCACACACCAGAATCTCCGGCTCCAGCGACAGGGCTCTGGCAATGCTGACCCTCTGTCTCTGACCTCCGCTCATATTGTGAGGATAGCGGTAAATAAACTCTCCCGGAAGGTTTACCATCTCTAAAAGCTCTCTGGCCTTGGCTTCCTTTTCGCTTCTCTTGATCCTTTTATAATTCAGAAGAGGCTCTGTCAGGATATCCACGATCTTCATCTTTGGATTGAAGGACGCCAGCGGGTCCTGGAAAACCATCTGCATATTCTGGCGGTTCTCCCAGGTCTCTTTTTTCGAAAGCTCCACCAGGTTCTTTCCATGATAAAGTATTTCTCCGCTGGTTGGCTTATCCATGGAAATCACCATACGCACAAAGGTGGATTTTCCGCAGCCGCTTTCACCTACGATTCCCAGTGTTTTTCCCTTATACACATTCAAATTAATATCATTGCATGCCGTCAGCGTCCGTCCCCCGGAAGCAGGGAACTGTTTTACGATATGACTTGCTTTCAGCACAATATCCGATTCATGAAACAAAACGACGTCCCTCCATTTCCGGAACTGCCTCCAGCAGCTTCTTAGTATAATCACTGGTGGGATGGTTCATTACCTCATCCCTGGTTCCCTGATCCACCACCTTACCGTGCTGCATTACAATAAGCTGATCTGCCATATAAGCAGCTACTCCCAGGTTATGGGTCACGATGATGATACCCGTTTCAAAATTATCCCGCAATTCCATCATCTGACGCACGATCTGCGCCTGAGTGGTTACATCCAGTGCGCTGGTGGGCTCATCTGCCAGCAGCAGCTCCGGATTAAAGGTCATAGCCATAGCAATCCCTACCCTCTGGCGCATTCCTCCCGAAAGCTGGTGCGGATAGCTTTTCATAATATTCTCAGCATCCGGAAGGCGCATTTTCTCCAGCATAGATACCCCTTTTTTCCAGGCTTCTTCCTTGCTGGCGCTGCCATGGGTGCAAATGTATTCCACATACTGCTTTCCAATTTTGCGGATCGGATTCAATGTGCCGCCGCAATCCTGGAAAATCATGGACATTCTGGTGCCCCGCAGCTTTCTCCACTCATCCTTGGAATTATTTAGCAAGGAATTGCCGTGAAATAGGATATCTCCCGCAGTGACCCGGCCGCCTCCGGCCAGGGCCCCCAGCACGGCGCGGATTACGGTAGTCTTGCCGCTTCCGCTCTCCCCCACCACGCTAATGATCTCTCCTTTTTTCATAGACAGGTTGAAATGCTCGATGGTGGGAGCCTGCTTCCCGTACTGAATTGATATATCTTTCATTTCCAGCATAGTTTCTGCTCCTTATAATCATATTTGGCAGGTTATCCTATTCAGCAAGCTTTACATCCTTTGTAAACCAGTTGTAATCCATGGGGAACATGGTCACTCCGGTCACTCTGGCGGATGAAAACAGGAAGGTAGTCTCGTATCCGAAGAATACCGTAGCCGCATCATCCATGATATGCTGCTGAATCTGAATAATCAGATCTCTTCTGGCATCCGTGTCAAACTCTGTGGCCAGCTCATCAATCAGGGCATCCACCTCCGGATTATTATAGCCTGCCGTATTATGAACAGAAGTGCTGTACCAGTTCTCACGCAGATAGTTCTCCGGATCTCCGGTAGTTGCTGTCTGCACATTCCAAATAATCAGATCGTACTGTCCGGACTCTTTTACATCCAGCATTGTTTCATAGCTTACCGTACTAAGAGCCACATTCAAGCCAATCTCCTTCAGGCTTGCCTGTGCTGCCTGCGCATAAACGCCCAGCTCCGCACGGCTGGTATAAATAACAAAATTCAGCTCCAGCTTTTCCCCCTCCGGAGTTTCCACAAAACCATCGCCGTCTATGTCCGCATAACCAGCTTCCGCAAGCACAGCCTTGGCGCTTTCCGGATCGTAAGCATTTTCATCCACCAGCTCGTCAAATCCATAGTCGAGCGTAGGAGGAATCGGCGCTTTTCCTGCAATCGCTCCGCCTTCCAGAAGAACGCTGCAGTAAGTCTCGCGGTCGATGCCGCGGATAAATGCCTGGCGCAGCGCAAGATCTCCCAGAGGTCCATTCTGGTTCATGAATGCATAGGTTGCCCGCAGAGAACTAAGCTGCTGAATGTCATAGTTGGGATTTCCCTCAAATTCAATGAGATTTTCTGCCTTCAGGTTGTAGGCAATATCAATTTCTCCGGTCTGAAGCGCCATAGAACGGGTTGTCTGATCGCCGATAACCTTGAAGTTTACACTATCCAGAGGCACTTCGCCGTCCCAGTAATTCTCATTTCTTACAACGATACAGTGATCATCCGGAACAAATTCCTGGAATGCGTACGGACCGGTACAAATCGGACCGTCCATCTCAATATTATCTGACTCTGCAGCCACATCCATAATCAAAAACAGCGGGTCTGCCAGACACCCCGGAACGCCTGCAATCGCCTTTTCCGTGCTGATAATCAGGTTCTGTCCATCCGCTTCAATGCTGGTCGGAACAAAGAAGGACGGCGCCCGGCTGCTCTTTGCAAAGGTACGATCCAGAGAAGCTTTCACTGCTTCTGCAGTCAATTCATCTCCATTGGAAAACTTTACGCCCTCACGAATCTTAAAGGTCCATGTCAGACCATCCTCACTGCTTTCCCAGCTTTCTGCCAGGCAGGGCTGCAGCTCTGCATCTTCGTTAAATTTGGTAAGAGTCTCACCTACAGCATATCTGGTGATTACCCAGCTAAAATATTGCTCTGTCGGCTCCAGGGTGTCCGCAAAGCTGGTAACACCCACTGTTACTGTACCCTCCGCCATTGCGGTCATTGCCGGAGCGGCAACCACCGTAAGCGCACAAGCTGCCAATACGCCAAGTACCTTTTTTAATAATTTGCTTCTCATACTTATCTCCTTTTTCTCTTAGTTTTTCCTGCTCTACTCCTGACGGGGATCAAGCACGTCACGGATACTGTCTCCCAGCATATTAAACACGATTACAACAATTACGATCGCAATGCCCGGATAAATCATCAGCCACGGGGCTTTCGCCATATAGGTTCTTCCTTCATTCAGCATCAGGCCCCATTCCGGTGTGGGAGCTGTCGCTCCAAAGCCCAGAAAAGACAAAGATGCCAGCTCCAGCATCATAGTTCCGATGTCGGCGGCTGCCGTCACCACCATTTGCGTGACCATATTGGGCAGTACATGCCTCACCAGGATTTTCAGCGTTTTTGTTCCATTTACCACCGCTGCTTCTATGTACAACGCCTTTTTTCCCTTTAGCACCATACTTCGGGACAGACGCGCATATTTTGTCCAGCTCACCGCCGAGATTGCAATAACCGCATTGGTAAGATTGGGCCCCAGCATACCGGCAATGGCAATCGCCAAAACCAGTCCCGGAAAGGAAATCATCATATCTGCAATACGCATAATGACTGCATCCACGATACCGCCAAAATACCCTGCGATGATTCCCAGTGTTGTACCGATCACGAAAATCACTGCCACCAGAATCAGCGTCATGACAAGGGAGGTCCGGGTTCCGAAAATTACTCTGGAAAGCACATCTCTGCCCAGCTTATCCGTACCGCAGGGATACTGTGCGCAGGGAGCCTTCAAGGAATCCAGCATCACTGCCTCCAGGGGATCCTTGGGTGCGATCCAGGGTGCAAAAACCGCCACTCCCACCACTGCCAGAGCCAGAATAAGGAAAATGGTAAACTGCTTATTTTCTTTGAATAATTTTACTGATTTCAAATTACCGCTCCTCCTTTAATCTTGGATCCAGATAGTTGTATGACAGATCGACCAGAAGATTAATACACATATACAAAATGGCAATCCATAATACATAGCCCTGCACCAGAGGATAATCTCTGCAGGAGATAGCTTTTACCGCCATACTTCCCATTCCGGGCCAGTTATAGATGATCTCCACCACTGCCGTACCTCCCAGCAGACTGCCAAGCGACAGGCCGAGCAGCGTTACCAGCGGCAGCATCACATTGGGAAGAACGTGGCGCCACAAAATGTCTTTCTCCTTGATTCCTCTCATACGCGCACCAGTCACATAATCCTGGTGCAGCTCCTCCAGCACCGCACTTCTTACCTGTCTGGTATATTTCGCAGACATAGCCAGCGCCAGTGTCACAGAGGGCAAAATCATGGCCTTCAGATCTGTAGTCCCTCCTGCCACATTAATCCAGCGAAGCTGTACTCCAAAGATGCTCAGCAGGATAAGACCCAGCCAGAAGCTGGGGACCGACACACCGATAAAGGTAATGCCGCGAACCAGATAATCCGGCCATTTGTTCTGATACACTGCCGCTACTATTCCCAAAGGAATCGAGATAACGATCATAATCAGAAGCGCCAGCAAAGACATTTGAAGTGTTGGCCAGAAACTGGACGCCAGCTTCTGGACTACCGGAATTTTAAAGGCATAGGAGGTTCCCATGTCTCCGGTCAGCACACCCTTCACCCAGTTTCCATACTGTACAAGGAACGGTTGATCCAATCCCAGCTCATGTCTGGTCTGTTCCAGAAGCTCCGGTGTAGGAAGATTGCCGCACTCCGTCAGCATAATTTCCGCCGGATCACCCGGTGACAGATAGGTGAGTCCAAATGTGAAGAAGCTGATTCCAAACAAAACAATCAAAATCTGTATCAGTCTCCTTCCGATTTGTTTCTTTTTCACTTTTTTCTCCTTTCCACACTCTCTTGATTTCCCCCAAACCCACACTCTGTAAATGGATCATTTTTCCAGCGCGTTTTTCTCTTTGGTTACAGCATGTGCATATATCTGCCTGCATCACCTCACGAAGTGCTTTTTGTGATATAGGAAAGTGAGAACTTTCCTAATATCAAAAAAACCCGTATTATGACATAATACGGGCAGAATTTTGCGCAGAATTTTACACACAAAATAGATGCTTCTTATCTACCGTAAGAATCATACTGAAATCAATTACAAGCAGTTCTCCTGACTCAAGATCATCGCCTTAAAGCGCCTTCCCAGGTTTTCTTTGCAGCAAAACCCAGTGACATCAATGCTTCAAAACTCCCTAACACAGTGACGGGATCGTACCGGACTTTCACCGGTTTCTCTATTAATCCTCGCGGAACTTGTAAAGGCTGGTTCGAAACCAACAAATGTTATTCAATTATTAATACGAGACTATTTCATTATAGACAGAAAGGGAATTATTTGCTATTCTCATTTTCTTATGGGTGGGTATAATATTTTTTTATGTTTCCTGTAGAAGTGCTTCTTTGACATTTTCCAGATATTCCCGCCCAAGAGGAGACAGTTCACGGTACAGGGCCAAAAAAGAGATTTTCTTTTCGTATCCATCCACGGGAATCAAACGAATATTGCCCTCCCGGAAGAAATCCTTCTTCCAGTAGCTTCCAATATTGCAAAGCTCGGTATGCAGCAGCATCTGTATCACACTGCTGTTGGTGGTAATCACGCGGAATGACGCTTCCCCCAGAGGTAAAATTTTCAACAGCAAATCATCCATACCGAAATAATCCTCTTCCAGTTGAATATAGCGCTGAGACTTTAACTCCTCCGGAGAAACACTTTTTCTTTTGTAGAAGGGACTTTTCTTTCCCACATATAAAACCGCATCAGAAATGGTGAGAATCTCCTTATGCAATCCCTGTTTTTTGCATAGCGCATTCAGCACATTCATTCGATTTTCAGACAGGAAGGCAAATCCCAGCTCTACCCGCCCGGAGATCAGGTTCTCCAGTATTTTTTCCAGTCCGCCTTCCAGATATGTAAAGGAAATCTCCTCACTGGCATATTTCTGATAAAATCCGGAAAAGAAGGCCTCCATCCGTCTGCTGTAGTTGGACATAACCGACAGTTGCCGCCGGCCGGCTTTTTGGCAGGATAATTCCATCTGCTCCAGGTCTTTTAAGATATTGCGAACATATCCATAGACCTGTTCTCCCTGGCGGGTCAGGCAGATCCCGCCGGACTGGCGCTGAAATAAAACCACCGAAAGCTCCTGCTCCAAACTTTTAATTACCGCACTGACATGAGGCTGGCTGGTATAAAGCTGTTCCGCCGCCTTGCTCATACTTCCGCACTGCACACAGGCTTTAAAATACTGCAGTTGTTTTAAATCCATTCATCTCTCCCTCTCCGCCGTACCGTTATGGCAGTGCTTGTGTTCATCCCTCTATGCGCCTTCCTCTTTTCCCTTCCAGTACCCATAAGCTACCATGGGCGTATCCTTCATGATACACAGGCTGGATGTTTCATACAAAATAACACCATCCTGCCTGGCCCGGCAGACCTGCAATTCTTTTCCAAAATAGTCCCGTATTCTTCCCAGAACTTCTCCCTTCTGAAAAACATCTCCAGGCTGTTTTTCCGGATACCAGCATCCGTCCGCAGCGGCATTCTCATAAATCACCGGGCTTACCTCCGCCGGTTTTTTCTCACCGCTCTCCACCGGACCTTCCAGTATTTTTAAAACCCGAAGCACATTTTTCACATCCCGCTTGTCCGCCTCCACTTCTTCCCGGCTCCAGAGTCCATTCTGGCCTCTTTCCAGAAGAATCCCGGGAATGCCCATGCTTCCTCCACGGTTATAAGCCCCGCCGCTCAATGATTCTGAGCCGACCAGATAATCCACCTGCACAGCTTCCGCCATTTCCCGGCTTTTCTTTGCTACCTTCGGCTCCGCTGCCCCAAGGTAATATACATAGGGAACCAGGCTCTCATACCCGTCCCCGCAGTGAAGATCAATGTAGTAATCCGCCAGCCGCAGAAATTTCTCTTCCACGGCATAAGCAATTCGCTCCGCCGTAGTGCCCAGCGGACTGCCCGGAAATACCCGGTTTAAGTTTTTCCCGTCCTCATAAACCAGGCTCATGGTGCGATGCTCAAACCCTGTGGGATTCATCAGGCGAATCACGACCACATTTCCACGCAGCATCCACGGCTCCAGCTCGTCCGCCAACTCCATGGCCGCCTGAATCCCCACATATTCCGCCGAGTGAACACCGCCGGATATTAAAACGGTTTCCCCCTCCTTTTCTCCGCAGATCAGGGTAACCGGAAGAGAAAAATCCGTTCCCTCCACCTGAACAAAGCCAGAAACCTTCTGGCCTTTTCCCGCTCTTAATGTTCCTACTGCCAGTTCTTCCATATCCTTCTCCTATCTCGTAATTTCCTTTTTTCCGCCATATGCCTTCGGCATCTCAACTCCCCTGCCCCTCATTTCTGAGGGAAGAAGGCATTTTTTGCGCCGGGCACAGACACCCAAGATTTTCACTGATGCTTCTCTTACCGCCGGTTACATAAAGCCGGCGATTGCCTGGGTAATCAGCTTCAAAAACAGATTGCTGTCATAGATGGCTCTCAGGATACTGCTGTCATTGATCATTTCCATCAAGGCCATGCCCGCCTCAGTAGCCGACAGGGCCGATATTACCAGGAAAATGACCCAAACCGCCAGAAAGCCCTGAAAAATACCGATTGCCAGCCCGCCCACTTTATTCAGCAAATGCAGGACCGGAAGCCTGGTAAACAGATTAAGCGCAGTCATAACAGACCACAGAATCATCTGCACAACGATCAGCGTTACAATGAATGCAACAATATTCAAAATAATATCGGCAAAAAAATGAGTCAGATATTCCGCAAAGTTCTGCGCCTCCAGCTTCCGGTAGCCCTCGCTGTTATTGTACTCCAGCATCAGATCCCGGAGGAATTTGGGCACGGGCAGATTTTGTATCAGCTTTGTCTGCTCAATCTTAGTCATAGAGAAAAGGCTTGGACCGCTTTCTCCCTCTGTATCCTGCACCAAATACTGATCCAGATACTGCTCATAATCTCCAAGATACTGTTCTGCCACGGCCAGCAGCTCTTCATCGCTTAAGCCGTCCACCATGGAGCTGTCCATTCCGTACTGCTCCATCATGGATTTTACTTTATCCCGGTCAATGCTGCCGTCCTTGGTCTGAGTTCCCTTTTTCAGCGCAGAAGAAATCTGCCCGCTGATTACATTTTCGCACTGAACAGTCAGAAACGAATAGACCGGGGTCTCATTTTTCAGGAAATCTGTTATGTAGGGAAGGGCTGCCGATACCAAAAAGGCTGACAGCAGCAAAGCCGCAATGCCTGCCAGCTTTCTGACCATCCCCTTCTTCAGTCCGCTGATGCCGAAAAGCACCAGCACTGCCAGCACTCCAATTGTCAAAATATTCATAATTCTTTTGCTCCTCTAACTGATCTGTATACGGTCCATGCTGTCCTTCGTGATCACCAGATATTTTCCGGAACCTGACAGCTTCGTAAAATAGCTGACCTGTTTTTCATAGGCCGCCTGAAAGCGCTGCATGCCGGACGTACGGTAGACCATACAGTTTTTTGCATCATACAGAAGGATTTCTCCCCCGTCCATTTTCACTTTCTCGTAATCGCAGTCAAACTCCTTTTTCATCTTCCGCTTTCCGCTGTAGCGATACAGCTCCATCTCATACCGGCAGTCCGCCGCCTCATTGGGAAACACAAATCCAATATAATTGCCGTCATGAAAGCTGCTGAGGATCTCCCTTTCGAAGGTGATACGCTCCTTTTCTCCCGGAGCCTTTTTTCCGTCAAATACCACAAATCCGGTATCGCTAACGGCCACCGGGGTAACACTGTCCGCATAATATACTTCCGGAAACACCTGCCCCGGATAATCCAGTGTGCCGGTCAGGTGGCTTTCATCCGACTCTGCAGCAGAGGTAAAATCATAAAATGCAATTTTCGTGTTCAGACTGCCCTGGCGGATTCCTAAATAAGACACCATCATCCGGGAAGCGCCGGAGGTCAGAGCCACATCCAGCGGATATCCCGAATCCTCCAGCGTAGCCTTAATCTTGGCCAGCTCTGTACCGGCGCTGTCATACAGTTCGATCCAGGTCACATCTGCATCCTTTAAAATCAGCGCCGTTACGCCCTGCTCTGACACCCGGGCCTTCATGATCGGAAGCGTGGTTTTAAAATTCCCCATCACGCCCTTTTCATTTACCACATAGACCTGGGTTCCCTGCTGTTCCGCAATCACCATGGTTTTCCCGCAGATGTCCGTAACCGGAGTCTGCATACTGTAAGCTGCGCTCCATTTTAATTCATTCCGGCTGTTGACACAAAAAATACCGTCCGGACCATATTTTGCAATGCTGCTTCCCAATACGGCATATTCCGTTCCTGCGATATCCGTATTTTCTTCCGTAGAAAGAATCTTATATTCCGTATAGCAGCGATGGCTGCTGTAATAGGAAAGCGCCCACCATACCGCCACTGCCGCCAATATGCCGATTCCAAACAGCTTCCGCTTTCCCGGCCCCATCCCGGTGCTCACTGCCATTTCTTTCTGTTCCTGATCCTCTGGGTGAAGCAAGCGGATCTCCTGCGCCTGTGTTTCATACGGATCCGCCTGGTTCCGGCCGGCCGGCTTTAAGAAATTAAGCTTTTCTTTTATCCTTTTCATATCCATCCTGCGTTTCCTTTATCCTCTTCTCTTGTTGTTGCTAAGTATAGCACACTTTTCCCTAAGGAAGAACTATTTTTTCGCCTGGCACGATCAGATTTGCGTCGTCTATCTGATTCAGCAGGCAGATTTCCTCCACCATGTCCAGACTGCCGTAATATTTCACGCTGATGTCTGCCAGGGTATCTCCGTATTTCACGGTATAAACAGACTTTCCGTTCCGCCCTGTCAGCGAACTGCTTTCTTCTATTCCGACTGCCGAGGCAGAGCTGGCATCCAGAGCCTCTTCCGCAGAATAATTCCGTTCCGCCAGCCCCTGGTCAGACCGGGAGATCTGCCCTGTGATACGATCCGCAGTCTCCTGATTCAAAGCGGTCTGACTCATCGTTTCCTGATCCGGTATTTCTCCGCTCTGTGCCTCCGGGTCTGCTTCCCCCTGCTCCGCCGCCTCCTGGCTCTGCGCCTCCGGATTCGACGCTTCCTGATTCAATAGCTCCTCCGGCCAGTCCTCCAAAATATCCCGGCTGGAAGCTGCGGCCGACTGATCTGCGGCCGAAGCTGAGGCTTCCTGCGTTTCTCCGGAATTTTCCGAGGTATCACTCTTATTCATGCCCGTTCCGGAGCCGTCCGCCGCCTCTGCCTGCTGCACATCTTCTGTCATCGTCTCTCCGGCTGTTTCTTTCGTTTCATCCGCCTCCACATTTGCGCTGCTTACTGCCAGATCCTCCTCCGCCTTTGCCAGAAGCTGCTGCCGTTCCTGCTCCTGTTCCTGAGAAATCCGGGAGATCGTATCCTCCATCTCCCGCAGCTTATCGTAATTGTTTATGATGGTAATCCCCAGCACCAGAACCGTCAGCGTCAGAAACGAGCTGGCAAGGTAGCGCATCCCTCTGTTTTCCTTTCCGCCGGATTTTTCCTTTACCTTTTTCCGGAAGCTCTGAATTGCCGTATCCGAGTTGCCCTCTTCCTTTTCTACCTGCTGCTCCCGGCAATGCTCTGCCATGTATTTCTGCATTCCGGGATTCCGCTCGTAAAAAATAAAGTAGCCCTTTAACCGCTGATACTCATTTTCCTTCGCCAGATAAACGTTCTCCTCTCCCTCCTGTACATGGAAAATCAGAAACGTAGTTCCTTCAAAATGCTTCATTATCTCCTGTACATACGTCTCCTCCAGCGTACCAATCACAAAGCAGCCCACCGGCTCCGTTTCCGGAAAGCACTGCTTTTGCTCTGTCTCCAGCTTCTCCCAGGGGTCCTCCGTCTCCTCCGTGTCCATCAGGAGAGCACCCTTTATAAAAATACAGAATCCGTCCTCCTCCTGTTCGCCGCTTCCCGCCAGAATTCCGGCAAAGCAGCTTCCCTCCTCCTGTTCTGCCTCCTTTTCCTTTTTGCGCAGGAAGGTCATGACGTAATCTTCCAGATACACTCTTTGATTTTGCTGTATCTCTCCTATCTGACGTATGTTTTTCGGCAATACAGTCTCACATTTCATACGAACGCTCCTTTGCTATCAGTAACAGTTCTATTTCCGAAACTTATACCGTACATCTTATTCGATTTGTCCTGCAAAATTTAGTACTTTCTGTTTTTTGTGCATAGAATCGTTCGACAAATTGCAACCGGATCCTTTTCTCCTTTTTACCGGCCTTCGGATTCGCATCCATTATGGAGGACAGCGGTATACTTTGCCCAAAACCCGGATATACTAAAAAGACCATTTCAGAATTTTTAGTTGGAGGACCGGACATGAATAAAACGTTTCACAGTATCGATAATGATCTTCCCGTCTATTACATTAATTCCAAAAAAGGAACTGCTCCCGTCCTGCTGGGCAGACAGCTTCAGCAGCTTATCCGGCAGCATCCGCTTGGAGATACGCCCCCCATCGTCCTCTGCATCGGAACGGACCGGGTCACGGGGGACAGCCTGGGGCCTCTCACCGGAAGTTTTCTGACCGCCTACGGCGGCCACCGGTATCTGCCTATCTACGGAACGCTGGATGCCCCCGTACATGCCCTCAACCTGCGGGAGGTAAGCCATCAAATAAAAAAGAAGCATCCCCGCAGTCTTATTCTTGCGGTAGATGCCTCACTTGGCACAAAAAATCATCTTGGATACCTTACCCTGGGACAGGGAAGCTTAAAACCCGGGGCCGGGGTACAAAAAAATCTGGTTTCCGTCGGAGATCTTTTCCTGACCGGAATCGTCAGCGCCGATGCTCCGGAGGCGCAGCTTGCCCTGCAGAATGCCCGGCTCGCCTCCGTCACTCATATGGCCTGCTGCATCGCCCAGGGGATCCTGTATGCCTGCTGTCCGGCTGCGCTGGCCGCAGCCTCCCTGCAAAACAGATGACCGCCGGGCCCCAAAAGTCCAGCCCGTACTCCTGCCCGGTCTCATTATAGCTGCACCCGCCCCTCCAGGGCACGCAGCAGCGTAACTTCGTCTATATATTCCAGATCTCCGCCCACCGGAACGCCGCTGGCAATGCGGCTCACCTTAATTCCGGTAGGCTTAATCAGCTTACTGATATACATGGCCGTAGTCTCCCCCTCCAGACTGGAATTGGTGGCGATGATCACTTCATCCACGTCCCCCTGAAGGCGCTGCATCAGCTCTTTCAGCCGGATATCCCCCGGCCCGATGCCTAAAAGCGGTGAAATGGCTCCCTGCAGCACATGATAAACTCCCTCATATTTGCCGGTTTTCTCATATGCCGCCAGATCTCTGGAGCTTTCCACCACCATGATCGTTTTTTTGTCCCTGGCAGGATTGCTGCAGATCGGGCAGAGTTCCTGATCCGTCAGCGTGCAGCATTCCTTACAGTAGCAGATATGCTTTTTGGCATCCATAATCGCATCCGAAAGCTGCTTCACCTGCTCCTCAGGCATATTTACAATATGAAATGCCAGCCTCTGGGCCGATTTTCCCCCGATGCCGGGGAGTGCCGAAAGCTGCTGGATCAGTCTTGTAATCTGACTTCCATAATAATCCATAAATCTCTGCCCCTATCAGAATCCAAAGCCGCCGCCAAGGCCGCCCAGCCCTCCGGTAAGCTTTGACATGGTGGCGGATGCTTCTTCCTCCACCTTCCGCAGCGCTTCATTGGTGGCTGCCACGATCAGATCCTCCAGCATCTCAATATCATCGGGATCTACCACTTCCTCTGACAGCTTCACTGCCGTCACCACCTTCTTACCGGACACCGTTACTTCCACGGCTCCGCCGCCTGCCGCAGCGGTAAACTCCTTTTCCTCCAGTGCCTTCTGATTCTCTTCCATCTGCTTCTGCATCTTCTGTGCCTGCTTCATCAGATTGTTCATGTTGCCGGGCATACCTCCCGGAAATCCTCCTCGTCTTGCCATTCTTCCATCCTCCTTATTCTGAGTTTCTGTTCCCATCTCTCTTCTGCTGCTGTTTTCATCCGATCTTCTATCGTCATAGTAATTTCTTTGCAGTGCTGCCTCAGGCATCCATCGGGATTATTCCTCTTCAATTTCAATATCCATATGAACAAAATCCTTCAGAGCTTCTTCTGCCTCAATGTCCGCCAGCCTTGCATTCTGAATCCCTTCATCTGCCGCCAGCACAAAACGCACCTCTGCCCGTTTTCCTGTTTTCTCTGCAATCAGCGCCTCCAGCTCTGCCCTGCTCTCCTGACTATCCAGGTATGTCTCACCCAAAAAATCAGAAAATACCACAAAAAGCTGGTTCTCTGCCCCTTCCGCCAGATTGAATTTCAGCCGGGCGGAGGAAAGAACTGCCCGGAACCGGTGGGAGGTTCCTGCAATAATACTGTTCCACATGGTCTTGATCTGCTGCAAATCCGCAGGAGCCGCTTTTTCATAGTGAAGCTGCGGTCCCGGATCCTGCTTTTCCTCCTGGACCTGGGCCCCCTGCAAAGCGCCTGGAATCCCTGCCCTTCCCGACGGATCGCCTGCCGCATGGCCTCCCGCCGGAGAAGCGCTTCTGACTGCGCCGTTTTCCAGCAGCTTTTCCAGACGACGCACCCGCTCCACCAGGGATACCTCATCTCTCTGCATCTGGGGACGGCACAGCTTAATCAGCGCCACCTCCAGCAGCACACGCTTATTGGAAGCATAACGTATCTGGCTGCCCAGCTCGGAAAAAATCCGGATAAACCGCATCAGCGTATCCTCCCGGATCAAAGCCGCCTCTTCCTTTAAAAGAGCCAGGTTCTCCGCTGACACATCCAGGCTGTCCTCCATCTCATCCGACGCCTTCAAAAGCATCAGGTTGCGCAGATACCAAGTAAAGTCGTTTACCAATTGCCCCAGATCACGGCCCTGGATAATCAGCTCCTCCAGGTGCCGGAATACCGCCGCCACATCCTGGCGCAGGATCTCCCGCAAAAGCTGCCCGAATACCTCCGTGTCCACTGCTCCTAATACTTCCAGTACCCGTTCATAGGTCAGCTTTTCTCCCAGATAAAAGGAAATGCACTGATCCGCCAGGCTCAGGGCATCACGCATCCCGCCGTCCGCCTTCTTGGCAATATAGCGGATGGCTTTTTCCTCCGCCTCCACCTGCTCCCGCCCCAAAAGGTCCTGCAGCCGTCCGGCAATCTCCTCCTGGGTAATCCGCTTAAAATCATAGCGCTGGCACCGGGACAGTATCGTCACCGGAATTTTCTGGGCTTCCGTGGTCGCCAGAATAAAGATCACATAGGAGGGCGGTTCCTCCAGGGTCTTTAGCAGTGCATTAAAGGCTCCTATGGAAAGCATATGAACCTCATCGATGATATAAACCTTATATTTTCCTTCTGCCGGAGAATAGGCCACCTCTTCCCGGATCTCCCGGATATTATCCACGCCATTGTTGGAGGCGGCATCTATTTCAATCACGTTCATGGAACGGCCCGCTGCAATGTCCCGGCAGGTCTTGCATTCCCCGCAGGGATTTCCATCCACAGGATGCTGGCAGTTTACCGCCCGGGCAAAGATCTTCGCCACAGAGGTCTTTCCGGTACCCCTGGTTCCGCAGAACAGATAGGCATGTCCGATCCGGTCCGCCCGCACCTGATTTTTCAGCGTGGTAACAATCGCGTCCTGCCCCTTTACCTCCGAAAAGGTATCCGGGCGGAACTTACGGTATAAAGCTGTATAACTCATTTCCGCCTCACATACAAAGAGTGTTGCGGAGCCATCCTCCCGGCTCCACAGCACTCTCCTCCTGTCTCAAAATTTGTTACGGTTTCTCTGTATCCGGCTGCGCCCCGGCCATACACAGCGGTCCTGATAGGATCAGTCGCCGAAGCTCAAGCCCAGAAGCTTCGCCTCCTGTACGATCTGGTCATCGGGAGATACTGTTTTCAGCCTTCCGGCGCATTCCTCCAGCGGAACCTTTTTGATCTTGCCGTTTACAATACCTACCATGTAGCCGTACTGCTCCTCCAGAATCAGCTTGGCAGCCGCCACACCCAATCTGGTGGACAAAACTCTGTCATACGGGCAGGGGCTTCCGCCTCTCTGGGTATGGCCCGGCACGGTGATCCGAACCTCCGTACCGCTCTTCTCCAGGATCTGCTCTGCCAGCTCATAGGCCACGGACGGATATTTCTTCTCTTCCATCTTTTTCTTCAGATCCTTTTTGCTCAACTGAGCATCCTCTGCGGAAATAGCACCCTCTGCTACGGCAATTACTGTAAAGCCCTTGCCGGCCTTCGTTCTCCTGTCGATGGCCTCCACTACCTTGTCGATGTGATAGGGAATCTCCGGGATCAGAATAATATCTGCGCCGCCTGCAATTCCTGCATACAGCGTCAGCCAGCCTACCTTGTGGCCCATGATCTCCACGATAAATACCCGGTTATGGGAGGCAGCCGTAGTATGGATGCAGTCAATGGCATCTGTAGCGATATTTACCGCACTGTAAAAGCCGAAGGTCATATCCGTGCCCCAGATATCATTATCGATCGTCTTAGGCAGATGCAGGATATTCAGTCCTTCCTCCCGCAGCAGGTTCGCCGTTTTCTGCGTTCCGTTTCCGCCCAGAATTACCAGGCAGTCCAGGCGCAGCTTATAATAATTCTGCTTCATGGCTGCTACCTTGTCCAGCCCCTTTTCATCCGGCACCCGCATCAGCTTAAAGGGCTGTCTGGAGGAACCCAGGATTGTTCCGCCCTTTGTCAGAATACCGGAAAAATCACTGGAGGTCAGCAAACGGTAATCCCCGTAAATCAGGCCCTTATAGCCATTCATAAATCCGTACACTTCCAGTTCGTCCAGGTTACTGGAAAGTCCCTTTACCACACCTCTCATGGTGGCGTTCAAAGCCTGACAGTCACCGCCGCTGGTTAATAATCCAATACGCTTCATAATTCTTCACACCCTTCTCTCGTTTCATTTTTGACAGCAGTTCCGTTTTCCTTCCTGCCATCCGCTTCATTCCTTGAAAATCACGTATTTTGATACTTTCGATTATACCCTGTTTTAGCCGGATACACAAGTAATTTAGCAAGAAATTCCCTTAAGCATCCGTGCGCATCACCGCACGAAGTGCTTTTTATGATACGGGAAAGTGAGAATTCTCTTATATCATAAAAAGCCGGCAAACACAGAAGCGCCCGCTACGGTAAGCAGCCCGGATACGGCAATGGACAGGCTGCTGATCGCTCCTTCTATCTCGCCCATCTGCATGGCTCTTGCCGTTCCGATGGCATGGGATGCGCTGCCAATGGCCAGACCTTTCGCCACCGGTTCCTCAATCCGAAACAGCCTGCACACCAGCTCTGCACACATATTTCCCAGGATTCCGGTAATCACAATGGCGGCTACTGTCACATTTACCATGCCGCCCAGCTCCTCCGAAACTCCCATGCCGATTGCAGTAGTAATAGATTTTGGCAGAAGCGTCACATACTGTACATGGGTAAGCCCGAAAAAGGCGGACAGGATCAAAATACTTCCCATACTGGTCAGGACGCCCGCCACGGTCCCGGCCAGTATCGCTTTCCAGTTTCTTTTTAGCTGGGCCAGCTCCCGGTACAGCGGAATTGCCAGGCACACGGTAGCAGGCGTAAGCAGATAGCTTAAATATTTTCCACTCGCATTGTAGCTGTCATAATCCACGCCTGTGATCAGCAGCAGCAAAATAATCATTAAAATCGAAATCAGCAGCGGATTCAGAACGGCCATCTTCCATTTTTTCTTAATCAGAAGGCCGATCTCATAGCACAGCACACTGATAAAAAGCCCAAAGAACAGCGAACCGCTGACGAATTCTTTCATTTTTCTTCCGCCTTTCCTTTTTTCCCTCTCTCCCTGCGGATGATCCACTGAGACAGACGGCCGGTCACTCCCAGCACTGCCACGGTGCTTACGACGACGATCACCGTAAAGGGGAACCAGATCTGCGCCAGACTGCCGGCCTCCTTCATCAGGCCAACACCTGCCGGGATAAACATCATCGGCATAATTTCCACCAGAAAATCTGCGCTTTCTTCCACCGCCTTCAGTGGAATAACGCCTGTCAGCAAAGCTGCCAGCATCAGGAGCAGTCCATAAATACTGGCCGGAACCGGCAGCGGAAGAAGATATTTCAAAAGCTCTCCCAAAAATGAGATGCCCATAATAATGCAAATCTGTTTCATATATTTCATACAAGTATCCTCACTTTGCGGCAGTGTATTTCATTCCACCGGCAATCAGTTAAAATATACCAGATCCTCCCGGGGCGGATCTACCGACTTCAGATGCTTGGCATAAAGGACCGGGCCCTCGCCGCCGTACTCCGGCACATTCTCATACTTCACCTCTGCCGTAATTTCAAGCCACTGCTTTTGCTTTAATTTCTCCGTGAATTTGGATTTGCAGATGTAACCGATAAACCGGATGTCATCCGCACAGCAGGTCATGGCATTGCGGCCTGGAATAAAGCAATTAGCCGGAAACTTTCTGGGCTTCATCACCTTCCCTTTAAAGCGCACGGTTTTGCCGGCATAGCGTTCCGGCGTATCCATGGCATCCAGATACCAAAGGCCGTAATCCTCATCCGAAATGTCAATAATTTCCGCATTCAGATCATACGGCGGCTGTTCCTTCCCCAGCTCCAGAGGATTTCCGTCCTCGTCCTCAAAGGACAGCATGGCCTGGGGATTGACCGCCTTTACGCTTCTGCGGTACATCTGAAGATCCATATCCAGAGAGCAGCGGTTGAAAATCACCATTTCCGTATAGGAAAAAATATTGCTGAGAATGCTTCTCATATTTGCCAGATATACGCCGAAGGTACTGCCGTCCACCAGTGTAATCACCTGTACAATCTCCCAGCGCCTGGGCAGCCTGCTTTCACAGAACTTCTTGGAATCCCACATACCGTTGAATTCCACAAATACCCGGTACGGCTTGTAATACTTCTGGCAGTATTCCAGATATTCCGGCGTTAGGTCCTCTTCCTTTTCAATCGTTGTAATTTCAATGTTATGGCGGGAATATTCCTTTTCATCATATTCCACCTCCCCCTCCTCGCAAAGCAGCAGCAGCGTTTTTTCGCCGTCCGCAAAATCCGGGGAAGCCAGGACATCCTGGATAAAGGAGGTCTTTCCGCTCTCCAAAAAGCCTGTAATTAAATATACCGGTACTTCCAACATGCCAATCTCACCCATTTCTTTCTATAAGCGGAACAATTCCGTCAGCTTATCTTCCTTCAATTTTGAACCGATCACACACAGCCGTCCGGTATAATCCGGCTGGCCCTCTCTTACCTCATACTCACCGGGAACCATATCAAAATAGATCCAGGTGCCGTCCGTTCCCGGAAGCATTCCCTTCGCCCTGAGTACAGCGCCGTACTCCTCTGATTCAGACAGCGCTTTCAAGATCTGTTCTACCTCTTCCCGGCTGTATTTTCGGGGAGTCTCCCTTCCCCAGCTTGTAAACACCTCATCCGCATGATGATGGTGATGATGTCCATGCTCATG
>JAUNON010000099.1 GCA_030537145.1 Lachnospiraceae bacterium
TGCCTCGCAAACCCGCATAAATACTGAATAGGCGGAGTTTTGCTCATGGCTAATACTTTCTGTAAGAGAGGTGATTTTGAGTGACTGATTCTGAGCGGTGGAATGCCGTAATAACAAATGACCGAAGCTATGACGGAAAGTTCTTTTATGGAGTTAAGAGTACCGGTATATTTTGCCGTCCATCCTGTGTGTCAAAACTGCCAAAGCCGGAAAATGTTGTTTTTTTCAATAGCAGAGAGGAGGCGGAAAGCGCCGGGTTTCGTCCCTGTAAACGGTGCCGTCCTGACTTGATTGCTTATGATCCAGGGGCAAGATTGGCGGAAGAGGCAAAAGCAATCATTGATTGCAACTTTACAGAGCGTCAGGAGCTTGTGAAGAAATTAAACGCATTAGGTATCACACGGCGTCATTTGACCGAACTTTTTGAGAAAAGATTTGATCTATCACCAGAACAATATATTGCGCAGATAAGGTTCCAGTGCGCAAAGGAGTTGCTGGATGCTGGATGCCGATCTACGGATGCAGCGTTTGCGGTTGGTATGGAAAGTTCGGCTTCTTTTGCAGCTTTCTTTAAAAAACAGGCTGGTATTTCTCCAACAGAATACGTTTTTCAACGAATATCGGAGCGTCCATATTGCTTTTGTGAAACACCATTGGGCTTGATCCGTATCGAGGAAAACCATTATGGTATCACGTCGTTACGGTTTGCAGATGGTAAAACGGAGACTGCTTTGCCGAGCGGGAATGGCATTTATTTGGCGGATGCCAGATTACAGATTTCAGAATATTTTGCTAAAAACCGAAAGGTGTTTGATGTTCCTCTTTCCATAACAGGGAGCCAGTTTCAGAAAAGCGTTTGGAGTGTGTTGCGCAATATCCCCTATGGCGAGACGCGTAGCTACCAGCAGGTAGCCGAAGCAATTGGAAACAGAGATGCAGCGCGTGCTGTCGGTATGGCGAACAACCGTAATCCTATTTTAATCATAATTCCCTGTCATAGGATTGTGGGGAAGGACGGAAAGCTGGTGGGATATGCCGGAGGAATTGACAGAAAACGGTATCTTTTAGAAATAGAGACTACATAATGAGCATTTATAAACCATATTTGAATATTTTTTTGCACGGGTGCTGTTTGAGCTACAGCAGACGCAGGACGGCGATAAGTCCGTGTGAGATAAATAAAATTTTTGAAAATCCAGAGCGGCTTTTTCAGCAGGTTGAAAAAGCCGTGATTTGGTGCTAAATTTTCTTTTATGAAAAAATGTTCAGGATAGAGTTGTTGAATTAGGATTAATAACAAAAGAAAAGATGAAAAGAGATTATACGATTACAGCCATTGCTAATCCAAATCAGAATCGGGAAAGCCTTGTAGGTCAAGGTATGCGATACCTAAAATCGTTACAATATAAGCAACAGGATAAAGGGCGAAGATACTGCAAATTGAGTATCCTCGCCCTTGACTTATGCTATACCAAAATCGGGAAAGGTCTATTGACAAAGCGGTTAGTCTGTACTAATATGTAAATGACAAAAAGTCAATAAGGAGAATGTATATGACGTCCAGAATGAATGATACAGAAGCCAGGAAAAAACAGATTCTTGAAAAGGCGACAATTTTTTTTGCAATGAAAGGTTATCATGGAGTGGGAATTGATGAGATTGCCGATGCTTGTGGAGTAGTGCGGGGAACGGTACTGAAGTATTTCGGAAGCAAACAGGGACTGTACCGGGCGGTTCTATATGGCAGGGGGAATCCGGCCGGAGATTACATGAAGGCGGTATGCAATGATACCGGCATATCTGTGCCGGAAGCCCTGAAACATCTGACAGAAATCACCATGAAGCAATTTAAAGAGAACTTGAAGTACATGAGAAAGGATCTGGAAGATGAGGAGCTTCTTCAAAATTTTGATGTACTCAGACTTCCTGTATATCGCATGCAGCAGAAATATCTGGAGAAGATTATTGAGCGTGGAAATCGGGAAGGCGTATTTCATGTGGAGAATCCCCGGATAAGAGCATACAGTATCATGTTTGCCGTATTTGGAATTGCAGAATCCCTGGAAGAGGAAGAAGCCATGCGGTCAGAAATGGAAGAAATGATAAAAAGAATGTTGGAATAACAGTAAGTTATACTGTTATTTACAGGAGGGTGAAAAATATGAACGTAGGAAAGCTTACAAATCTGGAAGAAAAAGGTTTCTATGGCAGGTATGCGCCGGTGAATAGCGGTGTGCATTCGGCATTGATTATATGCGTGGATGATGATGCGAACGGTTTTTTGGCAAAAGGCGCTTTGAAATGGGCGAAGGAGATGGGAGTGAATGCGTTGGCGGTTTCACCGAAAAAGGAGGAGCCAGGATTCCATAGCTATCCTCTGGAAGAGGTGGAAAATGCGGTCAAGTATTTGAAAGCACAGGGGAATCAAAAAATTGGTATCGTTGGCCTTTCTGCGCCCGGCATGGCGGCTTTGGCAGCGGCATCCCTTTTGCCGGATATCACCCTTACGATTGCCCTTACTCCACCTGATTTTGTTATGGAGGGCTACTATACGGTTAAACTGGATGGAACCGGGGAGCATCCCGGCAACTACGAATCTTCTTTAACATGGAGGGAAAAACCGCTGCCCTTTTTACCCTATGCGTACAGGCACCCGGAGTATTGGCAGAAGCATGTCGAGGAATCGAAAAGACGGGGAGATTTAACTGCTGCAAGAGATCTGTTTGATGAGTCTGAGCGCCGACATCCGCTTCAGGAAGAGGAAAAAATCAAGATTGAAAACATTCACGGGCATATTTACCTCGCAGCAGCGGAAGATGATGTGCTCTGGGATTCCTGCAAATTTATCCGGCGAATGCTGAAACGTCTGGAAGAATTACCTCATTGCTGTACATATGAAGCGCATTTGTATGAGCATGGAACTCATTTTGTGTTTCCGGAAGGAATGATTAGGAAATTTATTCCGTTTGGCATAGATGTATTGTTGCCTTTGGTCTTTAAAGAAGCGAAAGGCCATACTAAGGAATGCCGGGAGACACGGGAAGATATTCAGAGCGGCTTGATGGAGGTGATCCGGAAGTGGCAGAACGGATCTTTGAATACGAAAAAAGGAGAAGATGAAAATGAGCGTATTGTATAGCATACTGAAACCCATTGTCAGAAAGGCGATCAAGGAAAAAGCCCATAATGAGGAAAGTTATGATGACTTTGTACGTATTTCCCATGAAATTCAAGCAAAATTCAGGTTTAAGCATCATTCTTGATGAGGCAGAGATTGCCGCACCCATATGAGAATGTTAAAGGATTACGAGGCAAATGATATTGCGCGGCTGGGATTTGCCGCCGGATTATTACAATCATGACGGCTCACTGCCATCCTATTTACTTGGCTGTGCAGCTACAGACGACTATACAGGCTTTCCGAGGATAATCATGTATTTTGGCGGCGATGAAATTTTTGCCGCAGAAGCCTCTCACTTGAGAAAATTGAGATATAAAATTGAGAGATTGTATGCTATAATCGGTATGTCGTTGTAGGAGGAGCAAAAGTTAAAGATGAAAAGTACGAAAACAGACAATAATACCTATTATTTTCTTATGTGTGAGAGAAAGGAAATCTATTATATTTTAATCTTTGTAGCCGGATTTTTCGGAGCATATACCTTTTTACTTCGGGGCAATGTATTTTGTAATGCCCAGACGGGTAATGTAGTGCTGATGGGGATGGCGCTTGGAGTAGGAAAATGGAGGGAGGCATTGTATTATCTGATACCTATTTCCGCCTATATGCTTGGGGCTTTGATATCGGAGCTGCTTCCAAATCCGATCAAACACCATCTGCCTGTCCGCTGGGATACGTTGCTGATTGCGATAGAGATGCTGACAGTGCTGGCTTTGGGCTTTATCCCTTTGTCAGCACCAGTGCAGATTGCCCAGGTTACAATTAATTTTATTGCGTCTATGCAGTACAATACTTTTCGTCAGGCAGAAGGCGAACCGATGGCTACAACATTCGCCACGAATCATATCAGGCAGATCGGAGTCGGTTTGGCAAAAGAAATCAAACATTTTCGCCTGCCGGATAAACTGCACCGAAAAAAGCTGTGTGAACACTTTGCTATGCTGATATTTTTCCTTGCAGGAGTGTTCGTAGGAACAATCCTGTGTAATTTAGCGAATGAAAGGGCTATTTGGGCAACACTGCTTCCGCTTGGCGTGATACTTGGGATCTTTCTCTATGCGGATTTTATCAGTGAAAGGACTTTAAGGGAAAGAAAGCCATCGGGACATTAAGAAAAACGCATAGAAGAGGGAAATGAACAATTCTTACTACGATTTTATGATGCTTCATGCTCAGGGTTTGCCGTATTTTGCTTATTCTGGACAAATTTAACAATCTCTCTGGCAAAAGATAAGTCGGCAAGCTGCAGGATTCCACAAATGGGCGTGCAGTAATTGAAATGCACCCTATAGCATATTATATGATGCTGCAGGGTGCGTTTGCGTAGTGGGAGAATAAGGCTGTTTATAAATGTGGGAGATTTTTCCGGTAATGCCGCAGTTTGGCTTCATCGGCTCCGGAAATAATCCTGTTAAGTGTTTCCAGTAATTTTTCTTTATCCTCCGGTAAATGCCCTTGCAGTTGAAATGCATTGGAGGCTCCCATTGCGGCAAAAAATGTTGTAATATTCAGATTTTCTACAAGGACTCGGAGCTCCCGGTATTTTTCGAGTTCGCCTTCTTCTTCCCAGTTTCCGTTTTGTATCTCCTGATATAGTTCAGATGCCGGATAAATCGTCAGCATATTAGGCCCGATCAGGAAAGGATGCAGTTGGTTGAAAATATCTGCGGAGGCTTTCGCTCCGGACTCCCCTTTTCCTTTGCCGGATATGCTGGTCAGATAGAAGAAAGCGTACTCAATCCCAGCCTGCTCCAGTCTTTTACATTGAGTCAGGATGTCCTGCGAATTATAGCCTTTCCGCATAAAGGACAATGCTGCATCATCTCCGGTTTCTACTCCAATGGTCAGCCTGTTATATCCTGCCTGCCGGAGTCTAAGCAGTTCTTCATCTGTCTTATTTTTAGAATCTGTAATGCGGGCAAAACAGCCGATTGATTCGACAGATGGCAGATACTTTCGGATGAGTGACGCAATTTCAAGAAGCTTGTCTGTTTTGAGGACAAAGGGATTCGCACCAGTCAGGAAAACCCGGCGGATAGGGTTGGGGTTTGATAATCCCCGAAGCCTGTTCGTCATTATGGTGGCAGGATTATAGCGCAAAACCTGTACCTCCAGCAAGTCGCTTTCGATATCTTCTATGGGTGACATTCTGAATTTGAAAGGTAAATCATTGTATAGTGTACAAAATTTACACTTGTGATGGGTGCAGCCTGCGGTTATTTCTAAGAGCAATGAGTCTGCTTCATAGGGCGGACGCCAGATCGTTCCTGTATAATGCATGGAAAATACCTCCTGTAAAATATTGATGTGCAGGAAACGGGGCAAACCTGCACATAATCGTCCCGTTAATGGTATTATAGCGAAGCGCATCCAAAATAAAAGTACTGTACTTTTTTGCAGTATCTTCTAATTTAGGGTGAAATGAACTATAATGATGAGGAGGTGATAAGGCAAATGAGAAAATCTGAATTAGCAGTCAGCCGGTGTAAAACAATTTCCACTGTGCAGAAGCTGTTGGGTGGAAAATATAAAATAGAGATTCTTTGGTATATTGGCAAGTGTGATGTCCGGAGATTTGGGCAGCTTCGCCGTCAGATTGGAGAAATAACGGAAAGTTCCCTTACAAAGCAGCTTCGGGAATTGGAGGCAGATGGTTTTATCCTTCGTCATGACTTTTGCGAGATCCCTCCACGGGTTGAGTATACATTATCAGAACTTGGAGAGAGCTTCTTATCTGTTCTCGACTACATGAAGGCTTGGGGCGATGAACACCTGTCTGTGTAAATAATGGGTGCAGTTACGCTTGAAGATGATGCGGTATTTAAAGTACTGGACAGCTATCTTGCAATGCTGTAAAGGAGGCGCTTGATATGGCTTATGTTTTTTCTATGGGTGGTACAAAATCCTGATGAATTTATGACAAATGAACAGAAGGAAAAAATCAGGCGTCCTTTGTATGAATGGTGTCGGTTATACGGGGATAGCAAATGCATTATTTTAAATTACTCAAAGATATTGCATATAAATCATCTTTTTCAAACTGCAATAAGCATCCCTTTTTCGTTTGTTTTAACACCTGATAAACATTAAAATAATCAGGATAAGGGGAGGTAAGCCCCATTATCATAAGTCCAAACATAACACCGTTTAATGCCCTGTTTGTTTCTGGTGATATGAGAAATATTATGAGCGGAATAACACCGAGAACAAGCGGCAGCAAGGACATCAAAATAAATCTGTTACGACTAACTGGGTAGGAAGCTAATGCAACAGCAGTAAACTGCTTTGGCATAATGCCTATGTAAACAGTTGCTTCTTTCGGATATACGATAGCGTGAAGCAATTCATGTACTGGTATTCCAATGAAAAAGCTCAGTAAGAATCCAAATACGACATAAAGCGGAGCGATTACAGGCTGCCCTGCGGACAATGTTTTGAAAACCATAGAAAAAACTATAATCACAAAAGATGGAATTAAAAACGGAACTGCTTTTAACATCATTTCCCCCATTGTATCAGGCATATCAAGTTTTATTGCAGTCGCTGGCAAAATGCTACCCTGATAATCTGCTGTATTTTGCACAACGCCGGCCCACTTGATTTTTGGCATCTTCAAATTCCTCCGAAAATATTTTATATCGTGATTTGTGTTAGGTCATATAAATTACTTGTACAATTTGTTTATTACTGGTTGTCCATAATAGCAAGAGAGCAATCTTTGAATTATAGCTATGATACTACTTTTTCGTGCAGTTATCAATGGCATAAATAGGAACGTTTACTTGACAGTAACTACCGTAAAAATAAAGGGGAAAACAGATAGAAAGCTGTCTGCAAACATGATATATTTGATTTGAGTAACATAGCAACAAGTCGAGAGATATTGAGGTGAATTATGAAGATAAAACAACAATCAGCGATCAAGCAATTTTTGGTTCAGGAATTTGGAGAACAAAAAGGCCTTTTTTATTTTGAAAA
>JAUNON010000100.1 GCA_030537145.1 Lachnospiraceae bacterium
CCTCTGTCGGTGCCTCCGTAGGCGCCTCTGTGGGCGCTTCCGCCTGGACTGCAGGCTCTCCCGCTCCTTCTTCGGCCCAGGCCGGCAGGCTTCCCTGCCCGGTCAACATGCATGCAGTCATCAAAACTGCCATAAGCCTGCGGGCTCGTCTCTTCATAATTCATTCCTCCTTATACACTGCTCCATATCGGTTCCAAATCATATAGAAAAAAATGCCTTCGGCATCTCAACTCCCCTGCCCCTCAATCTTGAGGGGAGAAGGCATTTTTTGCGCCGGATGCAGATTGCGCAGCAATCAATTCCCTTATGCATCCGTGCGCATCGTTTGCCCGTAGGGCTTTTATCTCATAGGAAAGTCCACACTTTCACGCTTTAAAGCAGCAAGGTCTTTCCTATGAGATAAAAAATGCCTTCGGCATCTCAGCTCCCCTGCCCCTCAATCTTGAGGGGAGAAGGCATTTTTTGCGCCGGATGCAGATTGCGCAGCTCTGGTATCATCAAAACATGAATCTAGTATAAGCTTTTCCGCCGGATCTGTAAACAGCAGAATTCCTTAAGAATTTGGTCAGCTTATCTCCCACCGGACATGGCTGCCGTTCTCATCCTTGCTGACCAGGAGATGATCCTCGATTTCCTGCTTCAGCTCTGTTACATGGGAAATGATCCCGATCAGCCGGGAGCCGCCTGCCATCTTCTGCAGAACCCGCACCGCCTGATTTCTGGCGTGATCGTCCAGTGAGCCAAAGCCTTCGTCGATAAACATCATATCCAGACGGATGGAGGCAGAGCTTTCCTGTATCTGATCCGCCATGCCCAGCGCCAGCGAGAGGGCCGCCATAAAGGATTCGCCTCCGGAAAGCGTTCGGACCTCTCTTTCCTTGCCTGTGACCGTGGAATACACCATGAGATCCAGCCCTCTGTTCCTGCCCTCTCCGGCCTCCTCTTCTCCCACCATACGCAGTTCAAACTGGCCCGCCGACATATCCCGGAAACGGATATTGGCCGCATACAGAATCCTCTGCAGATAATAGCGCTGTACAAAGGTTTCCAGATCCATGCGGGCCCCGCTCACTTTTCCTGCAAGGCGGTTATAAAGGCTGTCGATCCGGGTATATTCCCGGGTAATGCGGCTCCGCTCCTCCATCCTGGGCGCCAGGGCCTCGTATGCGTCCCGGTTCGCTTTGTACTCTTCCCGAAGCTGCTCAAGCGCAGCCTGCTTCTGCCGCAGCACCTCTTCCGCCGCTTCCTTGGCAGCCTCCAGTTCCTCCATCACCGGCTTTTCCCGGCCGGCGATGGCCTTTTGCGCCGCAGTGCGGATGCCCTCTGCGGAGGCCTTCTTCCGGTCATACGCATTGATCCATTCCTGAAGCCGTACCGTCTCAGACTTTCCATAGCTTCCGCTGATGTCCTTCCATTCCTCTTCCGCAAGCTTCTTTTCTTCCATTAATTTTTCATACGCAATTTTCCGCCGTCCGCTCTCCTCTTCCCGGCCCGGCAGCTCCCTCTGATAGCGTTCCAGCAGCGTCTCGGCATTTTCCTTTGCACTCTTCGCCGCCAGCGCCGCCCTGCGGGCAAGGTCATATGCCCTATCCCGTTCCTTTTTTACACCGTCCGCCGCCGACAGAGCCGCAGCCGCCTCCTGCTCGGTGGCATAATCCTTCTGATTCTCCAGGCTCTCCAGCACGGTTTTGCTTTTCTCCAGCTCCACCTTCGCCTGCGCTGCCCTTCGCTCCGCCAAATCCGCCCCAGACTTCAGCTCCTGTTTTTTCGCATCCACACCGGCAAGCGCATCCCGGACACCGGCAAGGATTTCCGCATGTTTCCTCCGCTTTGCTCCTTCGATCCGAAGCTCCTCCCGCCGGCGGGCAAGCAGCTTCTCTGCCGTCTCCGGTGTGAATTCCTCCGGAATGTACGGAATATGCTTTGCCATCCGGACACGAAGCTTTTCCAGATCCTCTTTGTAATTATTTTCCTTTTCCTTCAATAGCTGGATTGCGGCTCCCGCTTCCGCAGATTTCCCGGTCTGCTCCTGCTGCAGGCGGGACACCTCTGCGGCAAGCCCATCAATGACCGCACGGGTCAGCTCCCGATGATCCTCGGACAGGGTACAGGGATGAGGATGGTCCATAGATCCGCATACCGGACAGGGATGTCCCGGTCTCAGCTTTTCCTGCGCCAGAAAGCCTGCCTGGGCATCCAGAAATGCCGTCTGCTTTTCCACATATTCCTTATTCCTTTGCGCATATTTCTCACGGCTCCGGGCATATGCCTGCCCGGCTTCCCCGGCGGCCCTTCTCTGCGCTTCCACCGCCTGCTCTGACTGCCTGACCGTTTCCAGCTCTCTCGCCGTCTCCTCCGCTTCCTCGTCCTTTTTCTTCCAAAGCTCCAGAAGCGTGTCCGCATCCTGCAGCTCCTGCTCCTGTCTCCTCCAATCCCGTTCCTGCTCCTCCAGCCCGGTCAGCGCCTTTTGCGCCCTTGCCGCCGCATCCTCTGCCTCTGCCAGAGCCGTCTGCTTATCCAGCATATCCTGCCTGGCGCTGCGGATCCTCTTCAATACCTCCAGCGCCTTTGCCACTCGCTGAGAAATCTTTGTAAAGGCTTCCAATTCCCCATCCATGACTTTTTTTGCAGATGCCTCCGCTTCCGCTGCTTTTTCATAAGAAGCCGTAAGCTGCGGAAGTGCGTCCTTCTGTTCCCTTCGTTTCCTCTCTGTACGCTCTGCCTCTTCCTTTGCATCCGCAAATCTCTGGTGTACCTCCTTCACCTCATATGCAGCCGTAATCCGGGAAATCAGCTTCTCCGCTTTTTCCCGTTTTTCCTGCGCTGCCCTGCACTCAGCCAGAGCCGTCTCCGCTTTCTCCAATTGCTCAAAGGAACGGCAAAGGCTCTCTGCTCCGGTATAGGCATCCCGCTTTTCATCCCGGCGCTTACTTGCGCTTTCGTATTCCTTCCTGCCCTCGTCGCTTTTTTCCTTCCACCGGGCGCAGAGCGCTCCCAGCCCCTGCAGCAGCGTCTCCATATCCGTAACATCCAGTCTTTCCGAAGAAAGAATCCGCTTTCGAATTTCCTGCAGCTCTTCCCCGTTTTCATAGTTCTCCGGAACCGTTATATGCCGGACCTCTGTCTGGCAGGCCGTCCGGATCCGGGCGATTTCAACCGCCTTCTCCTTCCGGCGCTGTCCCAGCTCCTCCACAATATTCTGAAAAAGCTCTGTGTGAAACAGCTTTCGGAAAATCAGCTTCTTATTGTCTGATTTTGCCCGGAGCAGCTCCATAAATTCCCCCTGTGCGATCATGGCGACCTGCATAAACTGACTCTTAGTCAGTCCCACGACCTCCTCCAGCTTTCGGTCTGTTTCCTTCTGATTCTGAGAATACTCCGAACCGTCCGGCAAAAGGAGCGATACCGTCTCCTTCTCTTCCTTTACTCCGGCTCCCTTTTTCAGCGGCCGGATATGCCTGGGCACACGGCGGACCGTATAAATCACCGCTTCCGTCCCTTCCTGCTCCGAAAAAGCCAGCTCAACAAACGGCGGTGTATCATAATTCACAAACTGACTTTGCAGCTCTATTCCATCCTTCTTATTATTCCCGGAGCTGGCTTCCCCGTAAAGGGCAAACACAATGGCGTCAAAAATCGTGGTTTTCCCGGCTCCGGTGTCCCCGCTGATCAGAAACAGATTTTGATTTGGCTGCGTAAAGTCGATCTCCGTCTTTTTCCCATAGGAGCCGAATGCCTGCATCGTTAATTTTAAAGGCCTCATCTTAGCATCCCTCCTGAACCGTATTGATTACATCCTGAAGAAGCAGCTTCTGCTCCTCCTCATCCAAATCCGGTAAAAAGGAGGAACACAGCTCGAACACATCCAGCTTTTCCTCCGGCGCATATGCCCTGCCATAATCCGCCCTGCGCAGGGTCTCTCTGCGAATTTCCAGAAGGTTGGGAAATGCATTCCAGATCCGGTCCTGCATATCGATCACATCCAGATCCGCTTTATCCGTCAGAACCACGGATACATAATCGCTGCATCCCTGTTTTAATACCTGCTCCAGGGTTCCGGAAATGACCCGCACCTGCCGCAGGGGCTCCAGCGGCAGGACCGTTGTCTGAACTGTTCCCTTTTTTCCCATCTCTACCAGGATAATCCCCTTTTGCTGTCCTGCCTCGCTGACAGAACAGGCCAGAGGCGTTCCGCAGTAACGGCAGACCTGGCTGCCCGCATTCATAGGCTTATGAATATGGCCCAGCGCTGCGTAATCAAACCGCTCCAGAATATCCGCCTTTACCTCATCAATATTTCCGACGGTGCGGATCTCCGAATCCATCCGTTCCGCCTTATCCGGATCTGCCCCCACCGGCAGATAAAACTGGTGGCTCACCAGTACATTTCTCTCGTTTTCCTCTATGCTCTCCCGCCCGATCAGCTTATGCAGCGTATCATGATAGGAAAGGTTATTCCCATTTTCATCGGATCCCACGATCAGCTTCACCATGGACGGCTTCACAAACGGAAGAAGATAAAAATTCACCCTCCCATAGGCATCCTGCAGCGTCACCTTCTCTATAAACTCCTCCGGAAGCTGGGGCGGCATACCGATCATATGGATTTTCTGCCGTTCAAGTACACTGCGGAACACATTCACCCGGGGGGCGCTGTCATGATTTCCGCTGATCATCATAATCTCCGCATCCGGCACCGCCGCCGTCAGTCCGGAGACAAAGGAATCGAAGATCTTCACTGCCTCTGCGGAGGGGATGGCCTTATCATAGATATCTCCGGCAATCACCACCGCATCCGGCTTTTCCTCCGCAGCAATTTTAATAATCTGATTTAAAATATATTCCTGATCCTCATAAAGCTCCCGGTTCATAAGCTTCAGTCCGATATGCAGATCAGACAGGTGAAAAAATCTCATTCCGTTATCCTCCTAAGCTTTCATGGCGCTGTGGCAAAATTTCATTTGCTTTTCAATTTTACGGCAGCCCCGCCGCACAAAATATAAGTCCGCGGATTGCTTCGCACTTCGTGCTTCCGCAGTCACAGAAAAGGTGCTCGTATGAAGCATTTAAAATTATAATAAAAAACCGGGGCTTTTGCAAATTGTCTTTGCAACAGCCCCACTGTTTTTCGTATCGTTACCTTAATATTTTACACTATAAACTTTGTCTGTTCTATAATCTAAATACTTAAAAAGATGTGATGTGAATTTTTGCACGGAACAATTTCGGCAATCCCATTTTATTTTTTTCATTACCTTTTTGGAGCTGCCGTCATTCTTACACCGAATAATACTCAAATATTTACCGGAATAATGTGCATAGAAGAAGTATTTTCCCGAAACCATTCCATCTACTCCGGTCTTGGTAAGCGTTTTGGTTTTCCCATTACTCATATTATATACGTAAATGGGATCTGTAGTCATTGCCTCAGCCTCCCGTACGCTGAAGTCATCGGTGGGAGCTTCACTAATCACTCCGCAGCCCAGCAGATACTTTCCGCTTGCCCCCAGCATGTAAAATGGCTTCTTGTAAAAAACATAACGTTTTTTAGCAATATCATAAACCATCATCTTTCCTTCATATTTACCAAACATACCATCAGCAAAATAGAAAAAGCTTATATATATTTTTCCATTGTAAAAATAGCGAATATTAGGTTGAAGTATCGTTGAATTTGATCCGACCTTGTAAATTATTTTTTTATTTCTTCCTTTGGTGTCACAGGAATAAAAGGAATTCCCATTTGTTCTGTATTCTATCTTCCCGTTTGTAACCTTTCTCCCTGTCATATGTCCATTCTCTAATCTGCCGCCGGTGATCCGCCAGGAAGCTGCCTCTGCCGTTTCTATTCCATTCCATCCTGCTTTCGATTTCCCGCCCGGGCAAAAAAGCATAATCGTTAAAGCAAATAAAAACAGAATTACCTTTTTTTTGAAGATTCTTTCCATAAATCAATTCCCGCCTTTCCTTTTTCTATGCTCCATTCTGGATTTTCTCTTTCATACACTGCACGCTTATTTTAGCCATAACCTTATGGAAACATCAGGGGTATGGAGCCTTATTCCAACCGGAATGCGTTATTGGATTTTCCAATATGAATTTCATCTCCTACGCCCATGTATACCATGCGGTCCCTTTCAATCAGTTTTCCCTGGACATCGTAGACGCCAAATTTGGATACATCTGTGACGCCGTAAACGTCCCGGTCTGCATAATAGGTAACATAACAATGGACTCTGCTGACAGCAGGATTGGTCAGCACCAGATTACAGTCCTTTGCACTCCGCCCGATGGTGATCTTTACTCCGTCCGCAGCCGGAAGCGTTGCGCCTTTATATTCCCCCTTAATGCCTACAATCACCCCTTCCTTCCGTCTGGGTCTGTCGTAGCTATGCCCGTAGCTGTCATAACTCGGTTCATAAACGGTATCCTCATAGTTTTTACCATTATAGAGATTCCCGGAAGCATTTCCTTCGTATCTTTTTCCGGCACTTTTCAGATCCAGTATGGCCATTACCAGCGTCAAAATGGCAAAGATAAATAATATGTAGTATAAAAGGCTTACCTTATATCCTCCCGTTTTCATTATGGACGGGATGCTAAGCACCTGAATAAAATAGCACACCAGCATCCCGCTGCTGCACACGATTCCGCCGATTGCCCCCGCTTTTTTGCCTATGATGGCAAGAATAACCAGAAGCACGGCAAGCAAAGCAGGAACTCCAAACAGGATGGTGGTTCCTATGGGATGAATGGCCGATTCCATTCCAATTGACCTCAGTTCCGATGCGTTTTTTATTGCAATCGTAATCATTTTAAACGCACTTACATTCGCCAGCCCTGTCCCGGCGCCCTCTGCTCCAAACAGACCTCCTAACAGTCCTGCTGCTGATACCAGCGAATTATGATAGCATGGAATGAAAAAGAAGCCCAAAATAGCCAGCACTCCGCAGATCATTATAATAATACGGTAAGTAGACATTTTATTGTTCATAGCTTTGATTCCCCTTCGTAAATTCCAATATGATTTTCGGCTGTGCAGCCCTATTTCTCAGTTTCTAATCCGGTTTCTGGTTCCGTCCCGGTCTCTGGTT
>JAUNON010000036.1 GCA_030537145.1 Lachnospiraceae bacterium
CTACGTTTTGCCCAAAAATCAGTGCACCTTAAACGGGTGCTGAATAGTTACAAAACAAGCATAATTAATATATGAAATTGCAGATTGTTTGTCAACGTCATATATTTCCTGTTTTTCTTTTTCAAATCATTCTTATCTCACAGAGAATTTATAGCAGGTAGTCGTCCTGTAAGCCGCTCCTGCCTTCAGCAGCGGGCTGGCAAAGCCTTCCTGATTAATGGAATTGGGATAATACTGGGATTCCAGACAGAACCCCTGACGTTTTCCATATATTGCTCCTCCCTTTCCAGTCTGATCCGGAGTAATAAAGTTACCGGCATAGAACTGAACACCGGGAAGATCCGTAAATGCTTCCATACAGATGCCCGTTGCGGGACAATAAGCCTCCGCAAATTTTTCCACTGCGCCCCTATCCTGCTTCAGAACAAAATTGTGATCATATCCGCCTACAAATTTCAACTGGTCAAAGTCCGCATCGATGTCCCGGCCAATGGGCTTTGCTGTGGTAAAGTCCATGGGTGTCCCCTCTACCGGAGCAATCTCGCCGGTGGGAATCGCCTGCCCATCCCTCACCGGAGTATAAGCCTTTGCGGTCATCATCAGCTCCTGATCCAGAATATTGCCGCTGTCATGCCCGGCCAGATTGAAATATACGTGGTTCGTCATATTGGCCACCGTATCCTGGTCACAGCTTCCGGCGTAATCCAAAAACAGCTCGTTTTCCTCTGTCAGCGTATAGGTAATGGAAGCTTCAAAATTTCCCGGATATCCCTGCTCCCCATCCTTATCCTGAATTGCAAAGCAGACACTGCTTTCTCCCACCTGTTTCGTCTCCCAAAGACGTTTTTCAAAGCCGTTATTTCCGCTGTGCAGATTATTTTCATTATCATTGATGTCTAACTGGTAGCTCTTCCCGTTTATCGTAAACCGTCCCTTGTCGATCCGATTGCCGCTGCGGCCGATCACTGCGCCAAAAAAACAGGTATGCTCATAATACCCCTCTGCCGTATCATAGCCCAAAATCACATCCAAAACCTTTTCATTCTTATCCTGCACCTTTACAGACACCAGAGTAGCCCCCAGATCCGTCACCTGCACGGACATTCCCTGGTGATTGGTCAGAGTGTACAGAGTCAGCTCCCGGCCGTCCTTTGCTTTTCCAAAACTACTTTTTGTCACTGCCATACGTTTTTCTTCTTCCTTCCCCATTTACTTAGTAAAAATGCCAACAACATTTTCATTTTAACCTATTTTTTTCTTTTACGCAATCATTTCGTATAACTTCTTACAGTTTGAACTAGAAAGTACCAGTTCAGCCCAGGGCTTTGCACTGGCTGCAAAGCCCGTAAGAACAAGTGACGGTTGAAAAGAAACCAGCCCCTTCGCAGAAGGCGAACTTTAAATGGGCTGGTTTCCGTAACAGTTTAGCTGAAGGCTGAACTGTTACGTTCAAAAAACCGGACCCCCTTTTGCAGAGAATCCGGTTTTGCTTATGTACCCCATATCACTGCCAGACAGCACGCCCCGCAGACAGGTACGTTCTTTTTATTCAGATTTCTTCTTACTTACCACATCAAAGATAACTGCAGCCAGAAGCACAAGGCCCTTTACTACCTTCTGCATGTTCTGGTCGGTACCCATGATAGACATACCCTGGTTAATGATACCCATCAGTACCGCACCAACGATAACGCCGGGAACCGTTCCGATACCGCCGTATGCGGAAGCGCCGCCGATAAAGCAGGAGCCGATGGCATCCATTTCATAGTTCTGTCCATAGGTGGGCTGAGCAGAGGTCAGACGGGCAATCGTAAGCATGCCTGCCAAAGCGGACAAAAGCCCCATATTCGTGTAGGCGATAAAATAAACCATATCGGTATTGATACCGGAAAGCTTTGTCGCCTTCTCGTTGCCGCCTACTGCATAGAAGTAACGTCCGATGGTTGTCTTACTGGTAATATAACCATAGATCAATACGACGATCAGCACCCATACAAGAGAAGTGGGAATACCCTTGTACTGAGCAAGCTTCACGCTGACAGCCATGATTACCACACAAATAACGATCATCTTGGCATACATAGCGCCGGTATTGCCGGTCTCATAGCCTTTGCTCTTCCGGTTGATATGGCCCTTTACCGTAATCAGGATATAGATAACACAGGCAATGACACCCGCCAAAAGAGCCACACGGTTCATGCCTTCTCCGCCGCCCAGGAAATCCGGAACGTAGCAGTTTGCGCCGCCGCCGAAAAGAACTGCGAAGGTCTGGGATTTAATCGGAAGCGTCTGCCCGCCCAATACTACGTTTGACAGACCGCGGAATACCAGCATACCGGAAAGGGTGGTAATAAAGGGAGGAATACGCACGAAAGCGATCCAGAACGCCTGCCACGCTCCGATTACCGCGCCCAGCAACAGCATCAGAATAACTGCCACTCCAATGGGAAGCCCCCATTTTTCCATCATCACGCCGCCTACGGCACCTACGAAACATACAACAGAACCAACGGAAAGGTCGATGTTACCGCCGGTCAGGATACAGAGTAGCATACCGGTTGCCAGAACAAACACATATGCGTTCTGTGAAATCAGGTTGGTGATATTCTGCGGATACAGGATCTTGCCCTGGGTACCCCAGGTAAAGAACAGCGTAACCAGCACCAGTACAATAATCATTGTATATTTTTGAATTCCACTTTTTAACTTTGCCTTATCCATTGCTTACTCTCCTTTGCTAGACTTCAGAATACAAGCCATAATCTTTTCCTGTGTAGCCTCTTCCCGGTTCAGCTCTCCCGCAATTTTTCCTTCATTCATGACATAAATACGGTCTGACATCCCCAGCACTTCGGGAAGCTCGGAAGAAATCATAATAACCGATTTCCCGGCCGCTACCAGATCATTGATAATACAGTAGATCTCATATTTTGCCCCAACATCAATACCTCTGGTGGGCTCATCCAGAATCAGAATATCCGGATCCGCATACATCCATTTTGACAGAAGTACCTTCTGCTGGTTACCGCCGCTTAGGTTCCCTACATTCTGTTCTACGGTAGGACATTTGGTTTTCAGTTTCTCCTTGTATTCCACCGCAACCGCATATTCCTTATCCGTATCGATCACGCCCTTGCTGCTGACGCCGTCCAGATTTGCAAGCGTTGTATTAATTTTAATGGAATTGCTCAGAATCAGACCATCATCCTTCCGGCTCTCTGTCACATAAGCCAGCTTCTGACGGATCGCATCCCGGGCATTCTTCAGATGAACCTCCTTACCATTCAATTTCAGGCTTCCGGAAATATTGGAACCGTAGCTTTTTCCGAAAATGCTCTTCGCAAGCTCTGTACGCCCTGCACCCATCAGTCCGGAAATACCTACCACTTCTCCCTTGCGGACGTTCAGCGATACATTGTCCACAACCTTCCGTTCCGTATAGATCGGATGATATACGGTCCAATCCTTTACTTCCATATTCACGTCGCCGATCTTCACTCCGTGCCGTTTCGGGAAACGGTCTGCGATTTCACGTCCAACCATTCCCTTAATGATACGATCCTCCGAGAAATCATCCACGCCCTTTACCAGCGTCTCAATCGTGGAGCCATCCCGAATCACCGTAATTTTATCCGCCACATAGGATACCTCGTTCAGCTTGTGAGTAATAATGATACAGGTCATTCCCTCACTCTTAAACTTCAGCAAAAGATCCAGCAGCGCTTTGGAGTCCGATTCATTCAAGGATGAAGTAGGCTCATCCAGGATCAGAAGCTTTGCCTCTTTTGCCAGAGCCTTTGCAATCTCCACCAACTGCTGCTTACCGGTACCGATATCCTTGATCAGTGTTCTGGAGGATTCCTTCAATCCTACCTGTTTCATATATTTATCAGCCAGCCCATGGGTTTCATCCCAGTTGATAGCTGCCTTTTTTCCGCGTTCATTTCCCAGGAACATATTTTCACCGATGGTCATATACGGAATCAGTGCCAGCTCCTGATGAATAATAACAATTCCCTTTTCTTCGCTCTCTTTTATATGATGGAACTTGCACACCTCTCCATCATAAATAATGTCACCCTCGTAAGAACCATAGGGATAAACACCTGAAAGAACATTCATCAGGGTAGACTTTCCTGCGCCGTTTTCACCCACAAGCGCATGGATCTCGCCTTTTTCCACCTGAAGATTTACATTATCAAGTGCTTTTACACCAGGGAATGTTTTGGTGATATTTTTCATTTCCAAGAGTATCTTTGCCAAAATTGCTCCCTCCCAAACTTTCAATATGCTTCATTAATAACAGGCGGGCGAAAGGCCCGCCTGTCATACATCCTGTTCTTATCTGATGGTGCAGATCTTACTGGATCTGATCCTCTGTGTAGTAACCGGAGTCAATCAGGATTTCTTTGTAGTTTTCAACAGTAACTGCAACCGGTTCGCAAAGGTAAGACGGGATAATGCCAGTTCCGTTATCATAAGTCTCAGTATCATTTACCGGAGCTTCAGATCCTGTCATGATAGCGTCAACCATCTCAACAACCTTAGCTGCCAGAGTACGTGTATCCTTGAATACGGACATAGCCTGGGTTCCGTCAACGATGTGCGGTACGTTAGCGATATCGCAGTCCTGACCGGTGATGATCGGATATTCGCCGGTGTAGTTTGCTGCCAGAGCATTTACAACGCCCAGAGCGGTGGAATCGTTAGAAGCAAGCACTGCGTCCAGATTGGTTCCGTCTGCGTAGTTAGAGGACAGAATGTTCTCAAATCTTGACTGTGCAGCATCCGTAGCCCAGTTCGCAGTAGCAACCTCGTCCTTCGTCATCTGACCGGAAGGAACTACCAGCTTGCCGGCATCAATGTAGGGCTGCAGAACTTCCATAGCGCCGCCGAAGAAGAAGTTTACGTTGTTATCGCCCGGGTCGCCGGTAACCATTTCCAGATTGAACGGTCCGTCCTGATTATCCAGATCCAGAGCGTCTACGATGTACTGGCCCTGAGTTTTTCCTACCAGATAGTTATCAAATGTAGCATAGTAGGAAACAGCGTCGGTGTTCATGATCAGACGGTCATAAGCGATAACCGGGATGCCGGCTTCCTTTGCCTGTGCCAGAACAGTTCCAAGAGAGTCGCCATCGATAGAAGCAACTACCAGAAGCTGATCCCCGTTAGAAATCATGTTCTCAATCTGAGAAGCCTGTGTAGCAGGATCATTGCCGGCAAACTGAAGGTCTACTTCATAGCCTTTTTCTTCCAGCTGAGCCTTCATGTTCTCGCCGTCCTGATTCCATCTCTGAAGATCCTGTGTCGGCATAGCCACGCCAATCAGTCCCTTTGATTCCTCTGCCTGTGCCATAGTTCCCAGCGCTGCTACGCTAAGTGCTGCAGTTGCTGCCATAACGGCAAATTTCTTATTCATTTTGTTTTCCTCCTTTAAAAGACGTGCTTTATTAAGTTGACTTTATCGTATCAAAAAGTCATCTGGACATGGTTGCTTTCAACTGTACTTTTTTCACATCTTTGTTCAGGATATCTTTGTAAATAGTATTTTTTTGCTGATTTTTTGTGCTATTTTCAGGAAATGTACAGGAGCTGTCGCAAAATCTCATTTGCAAAGCTCCACCTCCCTGCGTTCCGAAAAAAGAACTTTGCCGTATCGAACACAAAGTTTCTAAGACACAAAAAATCCCCCGGGAATGCGGTAAATATTCCAACCGTCTTATTCCCAGGAGATTTTTTATCAAGATTCAGATGCCTTCCGGCCGCCTGCAGGGATCTGCTTTATATCGCCTGCAGCATCGGCCCCGGGCTTCTTATGCGAAGGGATTTTCTGTTCTGTAAGGAACGCTTGCCGGATGATTATAACCGATCTCGTCCGGGCAAACGCCGATCAGCTTGAATACCTCGTACAGAGCTTTTCCGAAATGGCCGAATGCAACAGCACCGTGATGCGGATAGTTGCCCTCAATCAGCACATGACGGTAGAAACGTCCCATTTCCGGAATAGCGAATACGCCGATGCCGCCGAAGGACTTGGTCGCTACCGGAAGCACTTCGCCCTGTGCCACATAAGCACGCAGCTTGCAGTCAGCGGTGCTCTGCAGACGGAAGAAGGTGATGTCGCCCGGAACGATATCTCCTTCCAGAGTACCGTTGGTCACTTCTACCGGAAGGCTTCTTGCCATGATCTTCTGATATTTCATATTGAAGCTGGTCAGCTTGGAGGTGCAGGTGTTGCCGCAATGGAAGCCCATGAAGGTATCCTTGTGGGTATAATTGAACTTGCCCTCAATGGCTTCTTTGTACATATCAGCCGGTACGGAGTTGTTGATATCCAGCAGTGTAACCGCATCGTTGCTGACACAGGTTCCGATAAATTCGCTCAGTGCGCCGTAGATATCTACTTCACAGGATACCGGGATGCCGCGTCCGGTGAGACGGCTGTTTACATAGCAGGGAACAAAGCCAAACTGAGTCTGGAATGCCGGCCAGCATTTTCCTGCAATACATACATACTCTCTGTATCCCTTGTGGGCTTCTACCCAGTCTAACAAGGTCAGCTCATACTGAGCCAGCTTTGCCAGAACTTCCGGCTTCTTATTTCCTGCGCCCAGCTCTGCCTCCATATCCGCTACTACTTCCGGAATACGTGCATCGCCTGCGTGTTTGTTAAAGGATTCGAACAGATCCAGCTCAGAGTTTTCTTCGATCTCAACACCCAGGTTGTAAAGCTGCTTGATGGGCGCATTACATGCCAGGAAGTTCAGCGGACGGGGACCGAAGCTGATAATCTTCAGCTTGGACAGGCCGACAACCGCACGCACGATGGGAACGAATTCATGGATCATATCTGCACATTCTTCCGCAGTTCCTACCGGATACTCCGGAATGTATGCGCGGATGTTGCGCAGTTTCAGATTGTAGCTTGCATTCAGCATACCGCAGTAAGCATCGCCGCGGCCATCGCTTAAGTCATTCTGGCTTTCCTCGGCAGCAGCTACGAACATAGCCGGGCCGTCAAAATGCTTTGCCAGCAGCGTCTCGGAAATTTCCGGTCCGAAGTTTCCAAGGTAAACAACGATCGCATTACATCCTGCCTTCTTTACATCCTCAAGAGCCTGTACCATATGGATCTCGCTCTCAACGATGCAAATAGGACATTCGTAAATATCGCTCTCATCATATTTTGCCTTATAAGCGTCTACCAGTGCCTTTCTTCTGTTTACGGACAGAGCTTCCGGGAAGCAGTCTCTGCTGACTGCCACAATGCCGATCTTTGCCTTTGGAATGTTAATCATTTCTATCATCCTCCTGATAAATTTATTTCTGCGGCGCCAGCGGCAGCCGCTGTTACGTGTAAAGGGGCGGAGCAAGCTCCAAAACGAACGGCAGCTCCTTCCCGAATTACCAATTACTCAACGGTCAGGTTCTCGCCTGTCAGACCCATGGGGCTTCCCTCCGGCAGTCCGCCTTCCGGATGGCCCAGCAGCCATTTGTTTTTTGCAGTCAGAAGGCCGTCCTCACCGTCTGCATGCTCCTTTTCAAGATCCGTATTGGTTCCCTTGGGAAGTACAATGCTTACACGGAAGCCTGCATCCCCCTGATTGCAGGGAGCATAATGCAGCGTGGTGGCGTATACCTCTACTGCAGTTCCCTTCGGAAGCAGGAATGCCTCCGCTTTGGAGGTGTCGTAGGTAAAATCCTCTGTAATGTCCTGCTGTGCGCCCAAAATCAGCACCGCATCCATAGCAGCCACATTGATCTCAGAGCAGCGGTGATACTCAAAAGCATTCAGCTTGTGATTGTGGCCGTTGCAGTAGCCCACCTGAATGGGAAGTTCACCGTACACCTTTGTTTTCAGTTCTTCAAATACAGGAAGCGCCTCCAGCTCCGGTACGGATGCCACATAGACCACGTCCTCCGGAAGAGGCGTATCCATCAGCTTTTCCACCAGCCCTGAGAAATCCACATCCTTGATGATCCGGCCATATTTGCGAAAAGACGGATCGGTAATCTGTTTGATCTCCATTCTTTTTTCCTCCTTATTTTTTGTTAAACTTTATCAGCCGATCTTAGGGAACAAGGCCTTTACCGCAGGATAGATCTGGCGGAACTGCTCATAACGGGCATCGTATTTTTCCACCAGCTCCGGTTCCGGTTCGATCGTATCCACGATCTTTACAATGCTCTCCGCAGCCGTAACCACATCCGGATATTCCCCGCAGGCTACCGCAGCCAGCATAGCGCCGCCCATGGACGGTCCCTCTTCGCTTTCGATCACATCTACCTTGATGCCCAGGATATTGGCAATCATTTTCTTCCACAGCGGGCTCTTTGCTCCGCCGCCGCAGATCTTCGTTCTCTCGATTTTGATGCCCAGAGACTTGGCCACCTCAAAGGAATCCCGCAGAGCAAATGCCACGCCCTCCAGAACTGCCTGAGTCAGATCCGCCCGGGTCGTGTCCATAGTCATGCCGATGAAGGTTCCTCTGGCTGCCGGATCGTTGTGCGGAGAGCGCTCTCCCATTAAATAAGGAAGGAAGTAAACATGATTCTCTCCCAGCCTGTCAATCTGCTTCTGCTCCTGAGTATAATCCTTTGTCCCGATGATTTCATCCATCCACCATTTATTACAGGATGCGGCTGAAAGCATGCAGCCCATCAGATGATAATGACCATCCGCATGTGCAAAGGAATGAAGGGCATTGTATTTATCCACGCCGAACTTATCGGAAGAAATAAAAATCGTGCCGCTGGTGCCCAGAGAAATATTGCACATACCATCGCCCACCGTGCCGGTACCTACTGCCGCCGCAGCATTGTCTCCTGCGCCTGCCGCCACCTTTACGGAGGCCGGAATGCCCAGCTCTGCTGCGATCTCCGGTTTCACGCACCCTACTGCCTCATAGCTTTCATAAATCTTAGCAAGCTGATCCTCCCGGATGGAGCAGATCTCCATCATCTCCCCGGACCAGCAGCGGTTCTTCACATCAAATACCAGCATTCCGGAGGCGTCGGATACATCGGTGCAGAATACTCCGGTAAGCTTATAAGCCAGATAATCCTTGGGAAGCATGATCTTCGCAATCCTTGCGAAATTTTCCGGTTCCTTATTCTTTACCCATAAGATCTTCGGCGCCGTAAAACCGGCAAAAGCAATATTTGCCGTATACTCCGACAGCTTCTCCTTGCCGATCACAGTATTCAGATAATCCGTTTCCTCAGTGGTTCTGCCATCATTCCAAAGGATGGCCGGACGGATCACCTGATCCTCCTCATCCAGAATTACCAGGCCGTGCATCTGTCCGCCAAAGCTGATGCCCGCCACCTGTGATTTGTCACAATCAGCCAGCAGCTCCTTCAGGCCTGCCATGGACTGCTCGTACCAGTCCTCCGGTCTCTGCTCAGACCAGCCGGGATGGGGGAAATACAGAGGATACTCTTTGGATACGATCTTTTGTATCTCACCTTTTTCGTTCATCAGCAGCAGCTTCACTGCGGAAGTGCCAAGGTCAATACCTACATATAGCATAGTGCAACTCCTTTCTGGTTTCCTGTTTTCCGTGTGTCGTGCTCGTGCACGTATATGTATATCATATTGCAAATTCTCCCGGTTTTCAACCTTTTTCTGAAATTTTAATATTCTTTGTGAAAAGTGCTGTTTTTCCGGTTTTTCTGTCCTTTGAAAAAGCCCTCCGATTGTCTAAATTGCCGGGATTGTGCACGATAACAGATTCGGCATTGACTTGCCGGTCCGGCTGGTGGTATGCTGTAGGCAGATATATATGCTTAAGGAGGTCGTCATGGTAACAATAAAAGAAATTGCGGATCTAGCCAATGTTTCCAGGGGGACCGTTGACCGTGTATTAAACAATCGTGGTTCCGTAAATCCCCAGACCGCCCGGAAGGTGCGTGAAATCGCGCAAACCCTGGGCTATAAGCCAAATAAAGCCGGAATCGCCCTGGCCGCTCAAAAAAAGAAGCTGCGCATCGGCGTTATCCTCTTCGGCCCGGAAAATCCCTTTTTCCAGCGGGTGCTGGAGGGAGTCTCCGCCAAAGCAGAGGAGCTGGCCGCCTATGACTGCACGGTTCTGATCCGCCGTGTGACCTTTGACGGCGACGCACAGGTGCGGAGCATGCGGGAATTGGTTGCGGAAGGCATCCACGGCCTTGTAATGACCCCCTACAATGACCAGGCTGTGATCGATACGATCAATGAGCTGTACAACCAGGGCATCCCGGTAGTCACCATGAATACGGATATCCAGGGAAGCCGCCGCATCGCCTATGTGGGAAGCAACTACTACGAGGGCGGACGGACGGCCGGAGGCCTGATGCGCCTTGCCACCGGAGGACATGCTCGTCTCGGGATCATCACCGGCTCCTCCCAGGTACTCTGCCATACGGAACGGATCGCCGGATTTCTGGACGTGATCGGCAGGACCGCTCCCGGCATCCAGGTACTGGATACCCTGAAAAACCACGATGACGAGTTCGAAAGCTACGAAGTAACCAAGCACTTTCTGAAAGCCCACCCGGATGCGGATGCCATCTTTTTTGCAGCCGCCGGTGTACACGGAGGCTGCCGGGCAATTACTCATATGAACCGGTCAAAGCAGATGCATGTGATCTGCTTCGATGCGGATGATACCGTGCGTCCCCTGGTAGCAGAGGGCCTGATCTCCGCCACCATCAGCCAGCAGCCCCATAAGCAGGGCAGTCGGCCCCTGGATCTGCTCTTCGACTACCTCACCACAGGCAGCCCGCCGGAGCATGAAATCAACTATGTAAACGCCGCCATCAAGATCCGGGAAAATCTTTGAATAAAAGGAGACATTATGACACTGACCCAGTTAAAATATGCCATCACCGTTGCAAGCGCCAGCTCTATGAATGAAGCGGCCCGAAAGCTTTTTATCTCCCAGCCCAGCCTTTCCACCGCTATCCGGGAGCTGGAGGAGGAAATCGGCCTGGAGCTGTTCCGCCGCAGCAACCGGGGCATCTCCATCACACCCGAAGGGGAGGAATTTCTGGGGTACGCCCGTCAGATGGTGGAGCAGTATGAATTAATTGAATCCAAATATATCTCCAAGGTCCAGCCCAAAAAACGGTTCAGCGTATCCATGCAGCATTATACGTTTGCAGTCAATGCGTTCGTAGAGATGGTGAAGCAGTTCGGCATGGATGAATATGAATTTGCCGTCTATGAGACCAGGACCTGGGATGTGATTGAGGATATCAAAAATTTCCGCAGCGAGATCGGCATCCTCTATCTCAATGATTTTAACCGCCAGATACTGACCAAGCTGTTTCATGAAAACAATCTGGAATTTCATGAGCTGCTGGAATGCGGCGTTTATGTCTACCTGTGGAAGGGACATCCGCTGGCCGGTCAGGAGGAAATCTCCCTGGAGGAGCTGGACGATTATCCCTGCCTGGCCTTCAGCCAGGGAACCAATAACTCCTTTTATTTTGCGGAGGAGGTATTAAGCACCTATGAATACAAGCGCCTGATCCGGGCCAATGACCGGGCTACCCTTCTGAATCTGATGATCGGCCTAAACGGCTATACTCTCTGCTGCGGGCTTATCTGCGAAAAGCTAAACGGCACGGATTACCGGGCGGTAAAATTAAAATCCCAGGAACGCATGACCATTGGATATCTGGTAAAAAAGGGCATCACGATCAGCCCTCTGGGACAAAAATACCTGGAAGAGCTTTCTAAATATAAAGATGCGGCCCTTTTCTGATCCGGAGCCGCTGTAAGATCCACTCATGGAATACCAAATCAGATCTTACGGCGGCTCTCTTATTTTTTTCGTTATAGTTTTCTACTATAGCCAGTTGTACTTTTTTTAAATTAACAATTTCCCTAAAAACATGGTATATTACCTTTATCGATAAAGATTCCTTCGGCATTCCAGTTCTCCTGCCCTTCAATCCTGAGAGAGAAGGCATTTTGCCGAAGGCTTCTCGTATAGGAAATTCGGGGAATTTCCTAATACGATAAAAATACCGGGCGGCCACCCGGCAGAAAGGTACAAGACATGTCTGAAATTGTAATTGAAAATTTATCAAAATCGTTCGTAACAAAGGACGGTACGGTGGAAGCACTGAAGGATGTAAACATTTCCATTGAAGCCGGTGATATTTTTGGTATCATCGGAATGTCCGGAGCCGGAAAAAGCACTCTGGTACGATGCATGAATTTTCTGGAGCAGCCCTCAAAGGGGCGTGTGCTCATCAAGGGAAAATCTCTGGGAGACTTTACGGAAAAAGAACTGCGGCATCAGCGCAAGGACATCGGTATGATTTTTCAAAGCTTTAATCTGCTAATGCAGAAGTCCGTACTGGAAAATGTGTGCTTCCCTCTCTATATTCAGGGAAAAAAGAAAAAAGAGGCACGGGAGCGGGCAAGGGAGCTGCTGGAGATCGTTGGCTTAAGCGATAAGGAAAAGGCCTATCCCGCCCAGCTTTCCGGCGGCCAGAAGCAGAGAGTTGCCATCGCCAGGGCGCTGGCCTCTGATCCGAAGATCCTGCTTTGCGATGAGGCAACCAGTGCGCTGGATCCCCAGACTACCTCTTCGATCCTTGCTCTTTTGAAGGATATTAACCAACGGTTTGGCATTACTATCGTTATCATCACGCATCAGATGTCCGTGGTGCGTGAGATCTGCTCCCATGTAGCTATCCTGAAGGACGGCGTTGTGGCAGAGCAGGGACTGGTGTCGGATATTTTCACCAACCCAAAATCTGCGGTAGCGAAGGAGCTGATTTTAAAGGATATCGGTTCCGACTCTGCCTCCGGACAGGACGTTACCCGCTCAAAGATCCGCAGCGGGGAGAAAATCCGCATTGTATTTTCCGAGAATTCCGCTTTCGAGCCGGTCATCGCTAATCTGGTGCTTACGTTCCAGGAGCCGGTGAATATTTTAAAAGCCGATACCAAAAATGTGGGCGGCGTAGCAAAGGGAGAAATGATCCTGGAATTTACCAAGGACAGCACCCATTCGGAAGCTATGAAAAAATATCTGACCGATCACGGTCTTGCCGTCGGGGAGGGAATTGACGATGTGGAGTAAGGAAGTTGTTGATATGATTGTCGCCGGAATCGGCGAAACCTTATACATGACATTGGGCGCCACCCTTCTGGGTTATCTGTTTGGACTGCCCATGGGCATTCTGCTGACAGTATCCGATAAGGACGGGCTGAAGCCCAATGCGCTTCTGTATAAGATCCTGGATGTGATCGCAAATATTGTGCGAAGCATTCCGTTTTTGATTTTACTGATTTTGATTATTCCTGTAACCCGGCTTCTGGTAGGCAAAAGCTACGGTCCCACAGCCACTATCGTACCGCTGACGGCGGCCGCCATTCCCTTCATCGCCCGGATGGTGGAATCTTCCTTAAAGGAAGTGGATGCCGGCGTGATTGAAGCGGCCCGCTCCATGGGGGCCAGCGACCTGACCATCATCTTCCGGGTAATTCTGGTGGAGGCCCGCACCTCCCTGCTGACAAATGCTACCATTGCCATCGGAACCATTCTCGGTTATACTGCTATGGCCGGTGCGGTAGGCGGCGGCGGTCTGGGTGACATTGCCATCCGGTACGGATACCACCGTTACCAAATGGATATTATGTTCGTGACAGTCATCCTGCTGATCCTTCTGGTACAGCTTTTCCAGACCATCGGCATGGCCCTGGCGAACCGCCTGGACAAACGACGTTAGTAATGCATTCTGCATTCAAATATTTTAAAAAAATGGAGGAAACGATTATGAAAAAATTAACTGTTGCAGCATTGACCGGACTTCTTGTTCTGGGCACCTTTGGTATTACTGCTTTTGCCGATGAGGACACCACCATCACAGTAGCGGCATCCGCTACGCCCCACGCTGAGATCCTGGCTCAGGCAAAGCCGCTTCTGGAGGAGCTTGGCTATGATCTGGAGGTCACTGAATTTGATGATTACATCCTGCCCAACGAAGTAGTGGAAAGCGGAGAATTTGACGCCAATTACTTCCAGCATATTCCTTATCTGAACAGCTTCAACGAGGAGAAGGGAACGCATCTGGTAAATGCCGGCGGCATCCATTACGAGCCCTTCGGCATCTATCCGGGCACCAAGGCCAGCCTGGATGAAATCGCAGAAGGCGATACCATCGCTGTTCCCAATGATACCACCAACGAAGCAAGAGCACTGCTGCTTCTGCAGGACAACGGTATCCTTACCCTGAAGGAAGGCGTTGGCCTGGAAGCTACTGTAAATGATATCGCAGAAAATCCCTACAACGTAGAGATCGTTGAGCTGGCTGCTGAGCAGGTGGCCCGTGTAGCAGAAGAAACCGCTTACATCGTCCTGAACGGAAACTACGCACTGCAGGCCGGCTATTCCGTAGCAAAGGATGCTCTGGCCTATGAAAAATCCGATTCAGAAGCCGCTAAGACCTATGTAAATGTCATTGCTGTAAAAGAAGGCAATGAAAGCGCTGAAAAGATCCAGGCGCTGGTAAGCGTACTGAAATCCGATGAAATCAAAGAATACATCAACTCCACCTATGACGGAGCCGTAATCCCCTTTGAAGAAGATACGGAAGCCGCTGCAGAAGCTGAAACGGAAGCCGCTACGGAAGCTGCAGCAGAGTAATTTTTCTAAAAACCAGGGGCCGTCGCTAAATTGAACAGCAAAGGAACCTGTATCCAGGGTGTTTGTAGCACTGAAACAAATATCCGAAGTATGGCGGACGAAGTCCGACATGGACGGATGTCAGGAAGTGCTCACAAGCACCGGATACAGAACCTTGCAAATTCGGTTTAGCGGCGGCTCCTTTTTTGCGCCTCGGATTCCTTTCATTGACATTCTTCCTGTCTGATGCTATATTTGTTTGAGATATAATGGTTCTGTTTTTGAACTGATTATGCCGTTTGGGACTGAGCCATTTCTGAATTTTTTCAAAAGAGAGGATTATTCTATGTTTATAGCAAAGCGCGCTTACTGCCGCATTTTTCAGACTGCTTTCCGGATCGCTATCCCGGTGCTGCCCTACCGGAAGCCGGAAATTATTGAAGGCTTTTCCGGACTGATTCCGCTGCTGAAGAAGCAGCAGATTTCTTCTGTTCTTTTGGTAACAGATGCAGGGATCCGAAAAGCCGGGCTGACAAGCCCGCTGGAGGAGCTGCTGGCGGAGGCTGAAATTCACTGCAGCATCTACGATAAGACTACAGCCAATCCCACCGTGGATAATGTAGAGGAGGCTGCAAAGCAGTACACCGAAAACGGCTGTCAGGTAATCATCGCCCTGGGGGGCGGTTCTTCCATTGACTGTGCCAAAGCCTGCGGCGCCCGGATCGCCAAGCCCCGCCAGAGTCTGGCACAGATGAAGGGGCTGCTGAAGATCCACAAAAAGCTTCCCACCCTTATTGCCATTCCCACCACAGCGGGAACCGGCAGCGAAACCACACTGGCCGCAGTGATTACGGACCCCAAATCCCATCACAAATACCCGATCAATGATTTTTGTCTGATCCCCCGCTATGCGGTGCTGGATCCCCAGATTACCCGCTCTCTTCCGCCTGCACTGACTGCCTCTACCGGCATGGATGCACTGACTCACGCAGTGGAAGCCTATATCGGACGTTCCACCACCCGTCAGACCAGAGAGGATGCACTGACGGCAGTTTCCCTGATTTTTGAAAACCTGAGCAGAGCATATCACGATGGAAATGATCTGGAGGCCCGGAAAAATATGCTTCATGCCGCCTATCTGGCAGGCAGTGCCTTTACCGTTTCCTATGTAGGATATGTCCATGCGGTAGCCCATTCTCTGGGCGGACGCTACGGCACCCCCCACGGACTTGCCAATGCCATCCTGCTGCCCTACGTATTGGAAGCCTATGGCCCGTCTGCTCACAAAAAGCTTCATGAGCTGGCAAAGGCAGCCGGACTCTGTGACGGCAGTGAAAGCCATGAGGAGGGAGCCAAACGCTTTATCCAGGCAGTACAGGATATGAAGCAGGAATACCATCTGGAGGATTCTTCCATCCGGGTAGCCGCCAGGGATATTCCCCGCCTGTCCTATTTCGCTTCCAAGGAGGCAAACCCTCTGTATCCGGTGCCAAAGCTGATGAATCGCAAGGAGCTGGAACAATTCTACTATCCCTTTGCACAGGCACGCAGAAAGGAGCATGACGCATGACAGAAAATGAAATTTCTCTGATTCTGGAACGCCAGAGAGCCTATTTTGCCTCCGGCGCCACCCTGCCGGTGAAAAACCGGCTGGAAGCACTGAAACGTCTGAGGGCCGCAATCCTCACCCATGAAAAGGAGATTCACGCCGCCCTGAAAAAGGATCTGGGCAAGAGCAGCATGGAAAGCTATATGTGTGAAACCGGTCTGGTTTTAAGCGAGCTGTCCCACATGATCCGCCATCTTCCCGGCTATGCAAAGGAAAAACGGGTTCGGACACCCCTGGCTCAGTATATTTCCAGAAGCTTCTGCAAGCCTTCTCCCTATGGGACTGTGTTGATTATGAGTCCCTGGAATTATCCCTTCCTACTGACGGTCGAGCCTCTGGTGGATGCCCTCGCTGCCGGGAATACAGCCGTAGTAAAGCCCAGCGCCTACTCTCCGGCCGTCACCAAAATCGTTGAAAGGCTTCTGCTGGAATGCTTTTCCTCCGAGTATGTAGCCGTAGTGACCGGAGGCCGGGAGGAAAACCAGTGCCTGCTGCGCCAGAAGTTTGATTACATCTTCTTCACCGGAAGCCAGTCTGTCGGAAAAGAGGTTCTGCGCCATGCGGCGGAATATCTGACTCCCGTCACCCTGGAGCTGGGCGGGAAAAGCCCCTGCATCGTGGATGAAACTGCCGATCTGAAGCTGGCTGCCCGCCGTATCGTATTCGGCAAGTTTTTAAACTGCGGCCAGACCTGTGTGGCTCCCGACTACATTTTATGCGCAGAATCGGTAAAAGAGGAACTGATCCAACAGCTTGAGCTGCAGATCCGCAAACAGTTCGGCTCTGCGCCGCTGACAAATAAACGATATGGAAACATCATCAATCAAAAGCATTTTGACCGAATCTGCGGTCTGATCGAGAAAGAAAAGCTGGTTTACGGCGGGGCATCCGATGCAACCGCTCTGAAAATTGAACCCACCCTTCTCTCAGATGTAACCTGGGAGGATGAAGTGATGCAGCAGGAAATTTTCGGACCGGTGCTGCCTATTCTTACGTTCCGTCGGATTCCGGATGTGATACGTGAAGTAGAAAGCCGGCCCCATCCCCTGGCGCTTTACCTTTTTTCCTCCCACCAGCCCACCATTGATGCCGTGCTGAGCCGCTGCCGCTTCGGAGGCGGATGTGTAAATGACACCATCATTCACCTGGCTACCAGCGCCATGGGCTTCGGAGGCTTCGGAGAAAGCGGCATGGGAGCTTATCACGGAAAAACCGGTTTTGACACCTTTTCCCATTCCAAAAGTATTGTGGATAAAAAAACCTTCCTGGATCTGCCGATGCGGTATCAGCCTTACAGGAAGGTCAACGAAGCGCTGGTGCGCCTGTTTTTAAAATAGAAAAAACGTATACTGCTTCTGTCAAGCCAAAGGGGGAGCCGGAAAAGGGAAATGCAAAGCCTTGCATAGAAAATTTTCCGGCTCCCCCCAAAGCGGCTATTGCTCCGCCATATCCTCCGAAAAATCCTCTTCGGCGTCGTCCGGTACCTCCTCCTGATTCTCCGGAACAATAATCGGCAGACCCTTGGGGAGATTTTCAATAACCGCATGATAATGACTGCCGCCATACTCTCCATCCCGTGTCCAGGAAACGCTCTCCTCCGAGAAAAACTCCACCTTTGCCGTCTTAAAGGAAAGGATGAACCGGTTCTCCTTCCCCGTCAGCAATGCGTTGATCATTGCGGGCCACTCCACAAAATTATCCGGCATCCGAATCAGGGTGACTTCAAAAACACCGTCATTTAAGGTAACATCTCTTCCGGTAATTCCCTTCAGACCGCCCACCGAATTGGAATTGGTAATCATTCCGTATACAAAATCTCCGCTTCCGGAGCATTCTTCGCTCTCATAGCGCATATTCCAGCTTTTCAGGTCGGACAGGCTTTTCACTCCCTCCAGGATATAGGCCAGATGTCCCAGCATATTTTTCCAGTCCTGGCTGGTCTTGTAGGAAACATCCGTAAAAACTCCGAAGGCCGCCACATATACGAAATAATCTTCATTGAAACGCCCCACATCACAGGGATACACCGTTCCATGCAGAATGCTTCTGGCTGCACGGCGCATATTTTTGGGTATCCCCAGGCTGTTTGCAAAATCATTGGTACTTCCTGCAGGAATATAACCGAGACGGCGCACAAAGCCCCCGCGCTGCATTCCCGTAACCACTTCATCCAGCGTGCCGTCTCCGCCGCTGCATACAATAAGATCAAACTGCCTGCCCCTCTCCTGGGTAATCCGTGCGGCATCCTGCACGGCCCGGGTAGGATGAACAACCAGCTCCGTTCCTTCACCCTTTCCCAACTCCTCCAGCACATAAGAAAGCTGCCCCCGGATCAGCCCCTTTCCCGCCTTTGGATTATAGATAAACAAAATTCGTTTCATTATTATCACGCTCCATTTCGCCGTAACATCACCTTGCCGGAAATCAGGCAGGCCGCCGCACCGGCAAATATTCCAATCAAAACGCCTCCCAGCACATCCGATGGATAATGCACTCCCACATACAGCCTGGAAAATGCAATCATAACTGCCAATACCATAGCCGGAATACTATACCGGCGGGGCAGTCTTTTCCAGCACACCGTCGCCGCTGCAAAGGAAGCGCAGGAGTGGCCGGAAGGAAATGAAAAATCAACCTGCGGCGCAATCAAAAGCCGGACCTGATCGGAAAAATCGTAGGGCCGGATACGGGCCACCAGATTCTTCAGTCCCAGATTGGTGATCACTGCTCCGATGACCAGGGCCAGGAGTACCGCAGTCCCCACCGGGCGGGTCCTTTTCCAGAAAAGCATCCCTGCCCCCAGCACGATCCAGAACCAGCCGCCGTTCCCCAGAAAGGTTACAGCCTTCCAAAAGCCATTCATAAAATCTGCTCTGAGATTTTCCTGTATCCAGAGCAAAACCGACAAATCTATCTGCTGAAGCACGGTTCTCCTCCTCTCAGGCTTTCCATATCATATCCTTTCCGATATCAGAAAGCTTCCTTGCACCGCACATCTCCATCACATCCTGCAGTTCACCGCCGATTTTCTCAATATAGGTTCGGATTCCTTCTGCGCCTGCTCCAAAAATTGCCGTTACAAAGGGGCGGCAGATCAGTACGCCGTCCGCACCCAGAGCCAGCGCCCGGAACACATCCAGGCCGCTGCGGATTCCGCCGTCCACCAGGACCTTCATATTACTCTCTGCTTTGACCGCTTCAGCGATCTGGGGCAGCACCTCTGCCGTAGCGGGACATCCGTCCAGCACCCTGCCTCCATGATTGCTGACTACAATACCGGCAGCGCCGGCCTCCATTGCCTTTCTGGCTCCTGCCACCGTCATAACCCCCTTCACGATAAACGGGAGTCCTGCGTCTGCAATGATCTCTTTCATCTCCTCCACACTCTTCGCACCGGCCGGCGGAGTCAGATTCTTCAGAAAGGGAAGGCCGGAAGCGTCCACATCCATTGCCACAGCGGATACTCCTGCCGCCTTTACCAGCGCCATTTTCTCATCAATCACTTCTTTATTCCAGGGCTTAATTACCGGAATGCCGATGCCGCCGCTCTTTTTGATGGCCTCAGCCGCCGCAATCGTCTGGCTGGGATTCACTCCGTCCCCGGTAAAGGCCATGATTCCGTTTTCCGCACAGGCGGAAACCATCACCTCATTATATGTCATATCCGTATAGTCTGTTCCATAGTGCATCTGCACTGCTCCCACCGGACCGGCAAAAAACGGATACCGGTACGTCCTTCCAAACAGCTCTATGGAAGTATCCACCGTTCCGCCCTGTACCAGACAGTCCAGATTCACACGGATCTCCTGCCATTTTGCATAATTGCGGATCGCAGTATCCCCGGTTCCCTTTGCGCCAGGGCCAGGCATGGTGCTGCCGCAGGCCTTACCATTACACACATAGCATCCTTTGCAATATTTGCCCAATCTGGGGCGGGCCGCCTCGACTACTTCTTGATAGTTCATTTTTTTATCCTCTTTTCTTTCCTATTTCTAAATCTGATTTTTGGACCGTAACGGCGGTTTGCCTCCGATGCCTTTATAACGATAATACGCGGGTCGCCAGGGTGAAGTAAATAAACATAGAGCAGGCGTCCACAATGGTGGTCAGCATGGGGGATGCCATCAGCGCCGGGTCCAGGTGAATCGCCTTTGCCAGCATAGGCAGCAGAACGCCCAGTGTTTTTGCAAGGATAACCGTAAAAAACATGCTGATTACCACAGTGACGCACACCATAGTGTTTCCAGGATACATAATAATGAGACGGATAAAATTGATAACTGCCAGCAATGCGCCGCAGAGTATCCCCACCCGCAGCTCCTTCCATACTACCTTCAAAATATCCTTTAGCTGGATCTCTCCGGTGGCCATACCACGGATAATCAGGGTACTGGCCTGACTGCCGGAATTTCCTCCCGTATCCATCAGGGTAGGAACAAAGCTGACCAGCAAAGGAATCATCACAAAGGCGGACTCATAATGATTTAAAATCTGGCCGGAAACCGTACTGCTCAGCATCAGGATCAGCAGCCAGGGAATACGGTTCTTGGCCAGCTCAAATACGCTGGTTTTCAGATAGGACTTCTCACTGGGAGCCATAGCCGCCATCTTCTGGAAATCCTCCGTAGCCTCCTGCTCCATAACGTCTACAATATCATCTACCGTGACGATACCCACCAGCCGGTTCTCCTTATCCACCACCGGAAGCGCCAGCAGACCGTATTTATTAAATACACCCGCTACCTCCTCCTGGTCGTCCGTGGTAAGAGAAAAGATGATGTTATCATCCATAATATCCTCTATCTTCGTCTCATATGGATTCATCAGCAGATCCTTCAATGTCACCACACCCAGCAGCTTACGCTGGGGATTGATCACATAACAGGTATAAATCGTTTCTTTGTCCACCCCGTTTTTCCGGATATAGGCAAAGGACTCTTCCACCGTCATAGAAGGACGCAGCGCAACGTATTCCGCTGTCATAATGCTTCCGGCGCTGTTTTCCGGGTACTGCAGGTATTGATTGATCAGCTTCCGGGTAGCCGGAGTAGCCGCCTTCAAAATTCGCTTTACCACAGAAGCCGGAAGCTCCTCCACCATATCCACCGCATCATCAATCGCCAGATCCTCTATGATTGTTTTTAGTTCCTGGTCCTCCATACTGTTAATAATGTGCTGCTGTTCTTCAATCTCAAGACAGGCAAAAACCTCCGATCCCAGATCCTTCGGCAGCAGGCGGAAGGTCACCAGCGCTCTCTCCGGCGGAAGTTCATTCATTACCTCTGCGATATCCACTTCGTTCATCTCACAGAGAATTTCTTTCAGCCTCTTAAACTGCTTCTTTTCTGCCAGGTCAGTCAGTTGTTCCATTTCCATTTCAGTTATTGCCATTTGCTGTACCTCCTTCACTTTAGCAGACTTGACATTATTTTATACTTTTTCCCTAGTACAGTCAACCACCTAACAAACTTCGCCGAAAGCCGCATACCAAATGCCCTGGGCGCTGTAATCAGCCAGAATAATTGAATTGCAAGGGAAATTGTTGTATAATCGTTCCATGTCTCAGGAAAAAAAATCGGGATTTGAGGTATTGAATAGATGAGAAAAGTTACTTTATTTATTGCTATGAGTCTTGACGGATATATCGCAGATTATCAGGGGAAGGTTGATTGGTTAGAGGGACAAGGCGATGATACGGAAAATATAGATTCATATTCTGAATTTGTAAAAGAAGTTGATACCGTAGTCATGGGCTGGAATACCTACAATCAGATTGTGACAGAACTTTCACCTGATGAATGGATCTATAATGAACTCACAACTTATGTAATTACTCATAGAGAATGCATTTCCTCGGAAAGAATTAATTTCATAGATACGGATCCAGTTGAGTTAGTAAAGAGGCTTAGAGCAGAAAATGGGAAAGGAATTTGGATTTGTGGAGGTGCTAATGTAATTCAGCAGTTAGTGAATAAGAATATGATAGACTGTTATTACATTACTGTAATTCCAACTATTTTAGGTACTGGTATTCGGCTTTTTAAAGATAGTAAGAAAGAAATTAAATTGAAATTGTTAAAGACTCAATGCTATGATGGCATGACAGACTTAATCTATGTCAGACGATAAGTGAGAATATAGGAAGAAAATATGAGCGGGTACACATATATCACTTTAAAAGATAGACCTCAATTAAAGGAGCGGGCATCTGCATGGCTTCATAGTAAATGAGAGGTACCGCAAGCAGCTTATCTTGAATGTATGGAAGCTATTTCATAAAAATGAGATTTTGCGCCAGCCCCATCACAAAAAAGAAGCCGGCGAACCGACTTCTTTTTCAGGGGATTTACAAAATGAACAAATGGCTGATAATCTGCTTTCATGCTTACTCCACATCCTGCAGAGCATCGTAATCTTCTTCTCCGGTGCGGACCTTTACTACCTTCTGCACATTGTAAACAAAGATCTTTCCGTCTCCAATGTGGCCTGTATAAAGGGATTTCTTTGCCGCCTCGATGACATCGCCCACCGGGATCTTGCTGATGATGACCTCTACCTTAATCTTCGGAAGCAGGGTAGCATCCATCTCAACACCACGGTAACGCTCTCCGGCGCCCTTCTGAATACCGCAGCCCATTACCTGTGTTACCGTCATACCGGTAACGCCCAATTCATTCAGGGCCGTCTTTAATTTATCATAACGTGACAGCTTCGCAACAATAACTACCTTGTGAATTCCGGTATCCAGTTCCGCCGGGGCCCCTGCCACCGGAACGGCTGCTTCCTTCTGTACAGAAGAAGCTTTGGTGTAATCACTTTCGCCCAGATCTGTATTTTCATTCACAGACATGGTAGCTTCTGTCATATCCATAATGCTGAAGCCTGCATACGCAGAGGCCAGGCCATGCTCTTTTGCGTCCAGACCGACGATTTCCTCTTCCTCCGAAACCCGCAGCCCGATGGTCTTGTCGATCAGCTTAAATACCACGTACATCGTAACAACGGTCCATGCAAGTACAGCCACAACACCTACAAGCTGAATCCCGAGCTGCTTCACACCTCCGCCGTAAAACAGGCCGGTAATGGTATCATTGCCGGGAGCGGCGGTGGTGGCAAACAGACCCACTGCAATCGTACCCCAGATACCGTTTACACAATGAACAGCAACAGCGCCCACCGGATCATCTACATGCACCACATAGTCACAGAACCAAACACCGAATACAACCAGCAGGCCTGCAACCACACCGATGATAACCGCACCGACACAGTCCACCAGATCGCAGGGAGCTGTGATCGCCACAAGGCCGGCCAGAGATGCATTCAGACACATGGATACATCCGGCTTTCCATATTTTACCCAGGTAAAGATCATACAGGTTACGGTAGCAACCGCAGGTGCAATGGTGGTTGCCATAAATACAGATGCAAGCTGCTCTCCTGTGGTACATGCAGCACCATTAAATCCGTACCAGCCAAACCAGAGAATGAAGCATCCCAGAGCCCCGATTACCAGGTTATGTCCCGGAAAAGCGTGGACCTTTACAATTTTTCCGTCTCTGTCCTTGGTAAACTTACCAATACGGGGACCTTCCAGTGCTGCGCCGATCAATGCGGTGGTGCCGCCTACCATATGTATTGCACAGGAACCGGCAAAATCATGGAACCCTCTGACCGCCAGCCAGCCGTTGCCCCAGATCCAGTGAGCCTCAATGGGATATACCACCAGGGAAATCACTGCGGAGTAGATACAATAGGATAAAAACTTGGTCCGTTCAGCCATGGCGCCGGATACGATCGTCGCCGCAGTCGCACAGAACACCAGGTTGAATACGAAATTAGACCAGTCGAAATTTGCATAATCCGTAAAGATGCCCAGGGTAGGCATTCCCATAAAGCCGCCCAGCGTATCTTCTCCCAAAAGCAGTCCAAAACCAAGAACAATAAATACACAGGTGCCGATACAAAAATCCATCAGGTTTTTCATGATAATGTTTCCTGCATTTTTCGCCCTGGTAAAACCTGTCTCTACCATGGCGAAGCCGGCCTGCATGAAGAAAACCAGTGCCGCACCGATCAAAAACCAGACGGCAAACACTTCATCACCCACGGCGCCGCTAATCGCTGTCATAATTTCTTCTGTCATAATTTTTCCTCCTCATTTTCGGAAACGAAAAAAGATGCGTATCCCAGCTTTGCCGCTGTCAGATACACATCTTTGTGCCGTTTCGCTATTTGCCTTTCATTCTATCGGGATTTTTCAAAAGCGATCGAATGAAAAAAGCGCCTTGAGTCATATCCTCAAAGCGCCCTTGCTTTTATGGGTTAGAGTTTAACCCTCCCAAAATGAAAAGTCAATGTATTTTTTCCGTTTTTTTCATTTTTGTATAATTTAGAAAATTTTTATACTTTTTTCATTCGTTTTTATGCAAAATACTCTTTTCCACAGCATTGCGCCAGCCACTTCCGCACCTCCAGTAAAGAAGCCATTTTCCCATACAGCAGCTCCTCTACCTGCGAAAAATCCGTCTGCAGATCCGGCACCAGTATCGGAAGCATTCCCGCATCATACGCAGAACGGATCCCATTGCAGGCATCCTCCAGCGCAATCGCATGGGCAGCCTCTATCTGCAGCGCCCGGCAGGCTTTCTCATAAATTTCCGGCGAGGGCTTCGTCTCCTTCACCATATCCCCGGTAATAATCACCTGGAAATAGGATTCCAGTCCTTCCCTTCCCAGACGCTTCCTTACATCCTGTCCTCCGGTGGAGGTCGCCATGGCAGCCGGAATCCCCTGCTCCTTCAGAAAATCCAGCAATTCCCGCAGTCCCGGCTTCACTGGAATCCCCTTGGTATCCGCATACGCATAGAAAGCCTCCCGATAGCACTTCTGAAACGCTTCATAGGGGAATTCCTCCCCGTAGGTTTTCCGAAAATACCGCTCCCGGCTTTTGGCTCCCATGCCCAGCGTATGATAGATATTCCGGCCCAGCGGCCCATATCCCAACTGCTTCCCGGCCACATCCCAGGAATACATCACTACCCGCTCGCTGTCAAACATCAGTCCGTCCATGTCAAACACCACCGCTTCCAGTAATGCCGGACGTCCCTTCCATGCAATCCGAATCATCCCCATCCTCCTCTTTTCACAGGCACTTCCCAGGCGCATTGTCTGCCCGAAGAGCCGGCCTGCTAACGCAAAATCACCACTGCCGCCAGAATGCACAAAATGCCCATTGCTTTCATCAATCCAAAGGGCTCACCAAACAGGGCTACCCCGATCACAGTCCCTACCAGAGGCTCCACAGTGGCCAGCACGGCTGCCTTCCCTGCTTCCAGTCCCTGCAGTCCCGACGTATAAAACAAATAAGGCAGCACGGTGCAGAAAAAAGCAATCCCCAGACACCACAAAATCATTTTCGGGTCTGCTGCCAGCAGTCTCCCAACTCCCGGCAGATCACCCATGGGAAGCGTCCCAAGAGTGGCAAAAAGAAAAGTATACGCAGTCACGGTCAGCGTATCATAACGCCGCAAAGCCACCCTTCCAAAGATGGAATAGGTGGCATAAAAAAATCCGGATCCGATTCCCAGCAGCAATACGTGAAGAGACAGACGGTAATCTCCGCCCAGCAATCCTGCTACCAGAACACAGCCGGCAAATGCCATCAGCAATGCGGCTACTTTCCGCTTCGTAATCGGTTCCTGAAAGAACACCGCCGACATCAGCATGACAAAGATAGGAGAGGTATACAAAAGAACCACCGCCACAGATGCCTGGCTCTGCTGAATTGCGGAAAAATAGCACCAGTTAAACAGAGCAAGGCTGATGATGCCCGTACCCACAAAAATCCAGATATCCCGCAGCCGGATCCGCAGCAGCCGTCGGTCCTTTATCAGCAGATACCCTGCCATCATGGTGGCTCCGAAAATCCCGCGGATCATGGCGATCTGCAGGGAGCTGCACCCTCCGGCTGTCAGCCGCTTTACAAAAATACTGATGCAGCCCCACAGAATACCTCCGGCAATCACACACATAGCCGATATTTTCTGACTCTTTTTCTTCTGTCTCATTTTTCTGCGCTCCATTTTTATTTGATGGGGTCTATTCTATACGGATACGCAGAAAAAAACAAGTATTTTATTCCCGCTCTTCCTTCGGCTTCCAGTCCTTATAGTTTTCGTACTTATGCTCATGATGCTCTGTCCTGCTCCACAGCTCCTCTGCACAGGGCTGCCAGTTCTTTGCGTATTCCGCACATTTTCCGCACAGATGCTCTACCGTCTCCGGGGACTGCAGATCTGTGGATTTCGCACCGGTCTGATGCACCATCTCCTGCAGAATCTCCGGGTTTTCCAGCATGGGGCAGGGGCGCAGATGGTTCTCATTAAAGGGCTGGTGATCACGGTACGCCATAAACAACGGCTGCTGCAGGCACTCCAGCAGCGTATTTTCATGAATATTGGCGCCGGAATAATGGATAAACACACAGGGCTCCGCATCGCCGTTTGCATTGATATGGAAGTAGTTTCTTCCTCCTGCAATACATCCGCCCACAAACTCTCCGTCATTCTGGAAATCCATGGCGAAAATCTGCTTACCGCCGGTGAAACCGCGGATTTCACGTACTCTGTGGTACATATACTCTCTCTGTTCTCTGGTAGGCATCAGATCCGGCGCTGCCTCGTTGCCCACCGGCATCAGATGGAAATACCAGGTGAAACGGCAACCTTTTTCGATAATCATATCCAGGAATTCATCGGAGGTTACTACCTCCACATTTTTACTGGTATAGCAGATAGAAGTACCGAAGATCTGTCCGGACTCCTTCAGCAGATCCATGGCATGCATCACCTTTTCAAAGACTCCCTGACCCCTGCGCAGATCATTTACCTCGGAGAAGCCCTCCAGGCTGATGGAAAGGGACAGGTTTCCTACCCGCTGCATTTCCTTACAAAACGCCTCATCCACTAAGGTTCCGTTGGTAAAGGCATGGAACGCACAGTCATTGTGCTTTTCACACAGCCGGATAATGTCCGCCTTGCGAACCAGCGGTTCTCCGCCGGTAAACATATAAAAGAAAATTCCAAGCTCCTTTCCCTGTGTAACGATGCTGTCCAGATCCTCAAGGGTCAGGTTCAGCTTATGACCATACTCCGCCGCCCAGCATCCGGTGCAATGCAGATTACAGGCGCTGGTGGGATCCATCAGGATCAGCCAGGGAATATTGCAGTTGTATTTTTTTCGATTCTCCCGGATCATTTTCGTGCCCCGGAAGGCGGCTTCATAGCCCAGATTCAATGCGGTCATCTTTGCCACGTTGGGATGCACCTCATCCAAAAGACGGTTTACATACTGCATCCATTTCTGATCCGGATCCTGGATCATTTCTCTTACCTTATCGTAGGTTTCTTTCTGGAAGGTATCTCCCATATATTTCTCTGCCAGATCGGTAATCTGCAGAAGTCCCTTTTCACGATCCTTATTTACATGCTTCAGCGTAGCGCCAATGGCGGTTCCAAAAGCAGCCCGGACTGCTTTGTGTGTCATTTCTCCCATTTTATTATCCTCCTGTTTCTATTCTAAGCTTACGCCTGGTTCCTCCTAAAAATGCAGCCTGTTCGGCAATCCCGGTAAATATCCTCCCGGCCGCCTGTCTATAAATGGCGGACAAGAACACTGACTCCCATTACCAGAAAAATGATGCCTCCGGCTCCGTATATTCCGTTCCGGAACTTGCAGCCCTGATAATACCCCGTATAAATTCCGGCAATCACTGCCAGAACCGTCGCACAGGCAATAATCACGCAGGTCGTTCCGATTCGGTTTCCCAGAAAACCATACCCGATTCCAGCTAAAAATGTAAAAAACCCGATGACAGCCGCTTCTAAAAAGACTCTCTTCATCTGTATCTCAGAAAGACGCTCCTGGATAATTTCCCGCTTCCAGGCCTTATGCAGCATATAAAATCCCAGAATCAGAAAAATAATAGATGCCAGGACATAGCACATCAGCTTCAGGTCCTCTGATGAGGTTTTCCGGAAAAACGGAATTGCGGTGATGTAATATCCCACAAGAATGGATGCCATCTGCCAGAGAAAAAAGATGCCGCAGACTCCCAGCACTTTTTTCAGATGCACTTGCTTTAGCATAGTTCCTTCATACTCTGCAACGAGAAATACATTAAAGGACAAGCCGATCACAATGAGCAGGCATTCTGTTACATTCACGTTTTCTCACCTCCAAACATTTTTATCAGTTAGCCATGAGCAAAACTCCGCCTATTCAGTATTTATGCGGGTTTGCGAGGCATG